>JAJRBU010000045.1 GCA_028679315.1 Methanoregulaceae archaeon | reverse complement strand
TTTACGGATTGCGAAGCCTCTGTTGTCGCGTCATCGTGCGGGAATCCTGTCATGATTGCACAGCGCATAGGGAGAGGGGAGGTTGTGGTCACCACGGTGCACGAATATCCTTCAAGGGCATTTCTGAAACAATTCTGTACGGCCCCGGAGGAAACATTATTTTGACTGGAAGCGTGGATTGTATGAGAGAGTATCGATGAACCGCTACATCATTTCATCCGGATCGACTGCCGATGACCTTCTCCCTGTGGGAATGGCTCTGCATGAGATGCTCAACCGCCTCCCCATCACAGCACGATCAAAGGAGAAGCCCGGAATCCGTATCGAATCGGGGGTTGTCGTGGACAGGCTCTACAGCGGGCCGGTGCTCGAACAGGTTCTTCATGAGAATAAAGTTATGAAGGTGACCCCAAAGTCAGGGCCGTACAAGGGGGTTCCTGTAGTGGTAAGCCCAATCCGCGATGGTAACGGGAATGCTATGGTCGCAATCGGGATCGTGGATATCACCGGAATATTCGATCTGGCGACCCTGATGGAGCACCAGGCACTGATCCTTCAGCAGGTGTGCGGAAAGGACCCGTGTCCTCTCCCCGGCGAACAGATAATGGCAAAAAGGTAATGAGGATGTACGACGCGGCTTTTAAGGTCCTGGAGGTGCTTGAGGAGGGGGAAGGTCCGGTATCTGGAGAGTATATCAGCAGCAGACTGGGGATATCGCGTTCAGCAGTCTGGAAGCATGTAAAAGAGCTCATCGGCATGGGCTACGAGATATCTTCTTCGCAGAAGGAGGGATACCGCCTCACAAAGAAGAGCAACAGGCTCCTCCCGTATGAGGTCCATAAAAAACTCCGGACCAGCTTTATCGGCAAGAAAATACGGTATTTTGAGAACACACCATCTACGATCTGGGTAGGGAAACAGCTCGCGAGCGAGGGTGATGCCGCCCTGCTCCACGGGATGGTTATCATCGCCGAGGAACAGACGGGCGGGATAGGCCGGCTCGGCCGTTCCTGGGTCTCACCGATTGGTGGCGTCTGGATCACTATCGTGCTGAAGCCCCGCATCCCCATCGATCGTGTCTTTATGGTGACCATGGCAGGATCGGTGGCTGTCGCCCGTGCGATCAGGAAAGAGTTTGACCTCGGGGCTCTGATCAAGTGGCCGAATGACATTTACATAGGTGACAAAAAAGTTGCCGGTCTCATACTTGAGCTGTATGCAGAGGCGGACGACATCCATTACTGCCTGCTCGGGATTGGGGTCGATGTAAACATCTCCCCTCAGGATCTCGAGAGTGTAAAAAGCGCGGTAACCTCCATCTCCGCAGAGATGGGTCATGACGTGGACCGGGCTTCGTTCCTTGCACGTCTGCTCCGTGAATTCGAGAGCAGGTATCTCCTCATCGAGGAAGGGGAATATGAGGCGGTAATCAGGGAGTGGAAATCTCTCTCCTGTACTCTTGAACACCGTGTCAGGATCAATACGATGAAAGCGACCTTTGAGGGAGAGGCAGTCGATATCGATGAGTACGGGGCTCTCCTCATCAGGAAGGATAACGGGAAGGTCGAGCGGGTTATTGGCGGGGACTGCATCCAGCGGTAATACTTTATCGTCAACCAGAAAATATTGTTGAGTTGACGATGTACAAAGCCCCGGGGCGGCCGCTCCTCCTTGCCGAGACCGCTGCATTCACGGGGCTTATTGCACTCGGGTCATGGATTTCGATCCCGTTCATTCCCGTCCCCTTCACGCTACAGACCCTGTTCGTGCTCCTCTCCGGCGCCGTTATGAGACGCTATGCTGTTCTTCCTGCAGCATTGTACGTGATGATGGGCGTCCTCGGCATCCCCGTTTTTCATGGCGGGAGCGCGGGGCTTGGGATCCTGCTTGGACCGACCGGGGGGTATATCCTTGGCTTCATCCCCGGCGCATTCGTAACAGGACTTTTTTTTGAGCGCCGGGAAAAAACTGCGAGGGTGCTTGGATTGGTGCTGGGGGATGGGATCATCCTGCTCTGCGGGATGTTATGGCTCACTATCTCGACCGGGATCTCCTCTGCCACTGCATTTCTCATCGGGGTGCTTCCCTTCATCCCAGGGGATTTCGTGAAGGGATATGCGGTATGGCTGATTGGCGAGCGTCTCGAAAGGGTGAGCGCTCCTGAAACGCAGGAGGAATCCGGGTCATGATACATGTCAGGAATCTTGCCCTCCGCACGCTCTCTATTCCGGAACTTATCATCCCTCCAGGTTTTGCAGCGCTTATCGGACCAAATGGCAGCGGCAAAACAACCCTTCTCCTGGTACTTGCCGGTATACTGAATCCGGAACAGTGTTGTGTCAGGATCAACGGCAGGAGTCCTGGGGAATGCCGTATTGGTTTTGTGAGCGAGTATCCCGACCGGAATATACTTTTTTCACGGGTATCCGATGAGATAGCTTCACCGTTACGGTTTTCCCGTCTCCCTTGCGATGAGATCTCGCGAAACGTGGAACAGGCTCTGGAGCGTGCAGGGCTTTTGCACCTCATGAACCGGCGGATCCACACGCTCTCGGGTGGTGAAAAGACACTGATCGCCCTTCTTGCGGCAACCATACGATCCCCCGAAGTGCTCATCCTGGACGAATTTGATTCCCACCTTGATGACGGTGCTGTTGATGCCGCGGATCATATCATCAGCAGGTCGGGAGCAGCGTCAGTTCTACGATGTACGCAGAACATGGATGTCGCTTCCCGGTCAAAAACCCTGGTTGCTCTTTTCAACGGGAGGATTCGTGAATCCGGCGATCCCGGTGAAGTGTTCTCCGCTCTTTCCAAAACCTGTTTCATCCCGTTCGGATGGAGGGCTCGCTGATGAAACTGATCCTTGACAGGATTGCCGTGGCACGAGGTGAATGGCGCTGCTCTGCAGACGGAACCCTGCTTCCAGGGATCCACCTGGTAACCGGGCGGGTTGGATCAGGGAAAACAACTCTGGCAAGGATCATCTCCGGGGTGCTGAATCCTTCATCCGGGGAGATAATCCGCGAAGGAATATCCTCCTGCATGTTCTGCCAGCAGTATCCTGAGTATCAGGTCACTGGATCGACCCTGAAAAAAGAGGCTGGATCCTATGGAGTGGCTGTTGATAGAGCCCTGGAGATGTCCCGACTCTCCGGCAGGGGTGAGGAAGATCCGTTCAGACTTTCCCGTGGGGAGCTCCGGAGGTTTCAGATTGCCTGCCTGTCCCTGCGGGACTGGGATCTGCTGGTGCTCGATGAGCCGTTCAGCGGCCTTGACTGCCAGGAGAAACAAAAAGAGAGTCGGAGAATATCCGCCCTCTCCTCCAGGATTGTTACGGTGTTCACGCATGAGCAGCGGTACCTCCCAAGGACCGATTACCTCTGGGAGATGCGTGACGGAGTCCTAAATTACCTTGGAACGGTCCCTGAAGCTTTCCCTTTCTGGGAGACCGCTCCTGTTCATGTCCGGATGCTCCTAAAAAAGGGAATCATCCCTGCAAACCTTACCGAGAGAGATCTGGAGGAGGGCCTGTGCAGGATGCAAGGCTGAGGCTCTTCTCGGTTCTCCTCCTTTCTGCAGCCTCTTTTATCAGCGTGGCAGGGGCCATTCTCACCCTGATCTGGCTTTTCCTGTACCCGGTATACCTGAAGGCTGCAGTGCAGTCAAAGGCGTATTATCTCCTCCTCCTGTTTCCCGGGATCGTCGCCCTTTTCATGCATATCTCAGGTGAGGACGGTATATCGTACTTCATCAGGATGGGGGTGCTCCTGCTTCTCGGGTTTTCGATCTTCAGGGGCTGGTCGCCGGGCGAGTTCCTTGACCTCTCGGTCTGGCTCTTTGGCACAAAGACCGGGTTTGACCTCGGGCTTGCTATCGAGATGACCATCCAGGGAATCGATGAAGCCACGCGTGACTGGTCCCGTG
>JAJRBU010000168.1 GCA_028679315.1 Methanoregulaceae archaeon | reverse complement strand
GATCTCGGGGCCGGAGAGGGTGACGAAGTGCGCATCCACCTCGTTTGCCACCGCTTTTGCGATCAGGGTCTTCCCGGTCCCCGGGGGACCATAGAGGAGGACGCCCTTGGGCGGCTCGATCCCGAGCCGTTCGAAGAGCTCCGGATGGCGGAGCGGGAGCTCGATCATCTCCCGGACCATCTCGAGCTCGCGGGAGAGACCCCCGATATCCTCGTAATGGACATCCGAGACCTCCTTCTTCTTTCCTTCCTCCCCCTTGTACGGGGTCTCCTTCAGTTCGATCTCAGTCTCTTCGGTGACAACGGCAATTCCCTTCGGGGTGACTTTGGCGATGACGAGCGTTATCGGGTTTCCGATGACATCGACCCTGACGGTCTGCCCCTCCATGACGGGACGGCCCCGGAGTACCCGTGCGAGGTACTGTTCACCCCCCACAAGCCGGATCGGCTGGGTGGGCTGGACCACCACCTTCTTTGCCACCCCCACCTCGACCTTCCGGATCCTCACGCGCTCGTCCACCCCGGTGCCGGCATTGGCACGGACGGTCCCGTCGATCCGAAGGATGTACTGGCCGGTGTCCTGGGCAAACCCTGGCCAGACGATCGCGGTCGCCTTCTTCTTCCCCGCGATCTCGATCACATCGCCCGAGACAAGGGAGAGGGCACGCATCACTTCAATGGAGAGCCGGGCGATGCCACGGCCGGCATCGTCCCTGGCCGCTTCCTTCACAACAACTTCAAAGGTATCCTTATCTGCCATTTCGTTCAACCCGGACCTACAGAGTTTACTAAAAGTTAGTGACTGATATTATTTAAATATTTCTGTGGTTCCCTAATCGTATCGGGGCTCAATTATGCCCTCTTCTGTCACAATGAGGTCCATGGCAACGTCATTTTCATCCCCTGGGATCTCGGGCACTTCCAGGCAGGAGAAGGAGATCCCGATCTTCCGCATGTGGGGGTGGGAGGAGAGGAACCGATCATAGTACCCTGCACCATACCCGAGCCGGTGCCCCTTCCGATCGAAGGCGATCATGGGTACGACCACGACCGGGATCTCTTCGGCCCGTGCCGGGATCTCGCTTCCGATCGGCTCGGGTACAGAAAAGGTGCTCTCGATGAGTACCGCAGGGTCCCGGAGATAGGAGAGGCGCAGCGTGCGGGATTCCCGCTCGATAATGGGCACGACCACCGCCGTACCCCTTGCAAGCAGCGAGTCGATCAGGCCCCGGGTATCCACCTCGTGTGCTTTCGAGACATACACGAGCACAGGACTCTCCCCGTTGATCACGCTCCGCACATAACGCTCGATCAGCGCTGAATGGCGGGCAACCTCTTCAGGAGTGAGGCGGCACCGGATCCCTTTTGCCTGCTCCCGCAATGCCTGCTTGCTCATTCGTGTAGTACCATGGTGAAAGTGATCAGATAAGGCTGTGGTTTCCGGTGATCCTTTCGAGATCCCGTGGATGGATACCGCCATTCCATGACCGGACATGTATTGACCGGGTACTGGGCGGATACCTTCCATTCCACGACCAGGCAGGACAGAATGGTGGATATATCCCCAAAAAATGGGATGTGTGGCCTTACCGAGGAGGTAATGATTCACGGTACGCCCTGAGCCGTTTCATATCATCCCGGAAGAGCTCGGTGTTCTGGTACCTGATACTCTCCCGGTCAAGTCCTATTGAGGAGGGGATCACCGCTTCAGTCGGGGTCAGATATTTATAGACGCCTTCAGGATCAAGGTCGCGGTCATGGGATTTAAGATACCAGAACCGGCGCCTGTACGCGGTGCGCCCGGTACCTTTCTCATGTTCCATCACTTCATAGCCGATGACCCGGTAACCACTCCGTCTTAACCATGTTCTTACCGGGAAATTCCTCGGAGCTGTCGTGAGGTATGTGTCCTCTCGCAGATACAGATATGTGAGCGGGTCCTCCACCCAGACAATCTCTGTTGCCATGCTATCGGGGTGAATGACCGTTTGGATAAAAATAGATCAGATAATCCTGGTTCTGCAAAGGTGAGGAGTGGTTCATAAAGGGAGCCAGGTACTTCACTGATTCTCATGAAGAGCGAATTCCTGGAACCACCTTTGATGAGAAAAGATCGCTGTACCTCTTAATGAGGATAGAAAATCCCGGCAACGATGCTTGATTGAGCGAGCATCCACAAAAATATCCTTGAGTGGAGCAGATCCCTGGAATTATCTCTGAGAAGACCACAACAGTGACCATGTTCCGATCGCAGCAATCTCATTGCACCGATGATAATCAGATGATAACAAGTGTTTTCTTGTAACAGGCCACTATGGTCTTCAGCCATCTTATTGGATGGCAATCGAGAGATGAGGGAAGGGTTTTTCCCAATCATATGGTAGGTGCCAATAATAACCCCCCAGGCAGCGAAACCAATACATTTTTCCCCTTTCCCCTCTCGAACGATCCCGAGCATCTCTTCGGTGTCCACATCGATAGCCTCGATCAGGCTCGGGCATGGTTGAGCAGCCCCTTGACCAGGGCCTGGGATTACGTATGCATACCAGTGCATGGATCGTCACGGAAAAATGCCTGCTGTGCGGGGAAAAAGAGGATCAGAAAGAAAAAGATATTCAGAAGGTGAAGTGCCGGTTCACGATCTTCAGGGCACAATAGTCCCCGCACATCGTGCAGCCGTCCGTATCGGCCGGCATCCGCTCGGCCCGGATCGCCCGGGCACGCTCCGGATTCATCGCCACCTGGAACTGGCGTTCCCAGTCCAGGTCCCGGCGGGCATGCCCCATCTCGAGATCGGCATCCCGTGTCTTCTTCAGCTTGATCATGTCGCCGACATGGGCGGCGATGCGGGAGCTCATCACCCCCTCGTACACCTCATCGACCGTCGGGAGGGCAAGGTGCTCGGCCGGGGTGACATAACAGATGAAGTCGGCCCCATAGGAGGAGGACATGGCAGCCCCGATCGCCGCCACCCGGTCATCGTATCCCGGTGCAATATCGGTGACGAGCGGGCCGAGCATGTAGAAGGGCTTCCGGTTGGTCACCCTCTTTTGCAGGA
>JAJRBU010000013.1 GCA_028679315.1 Methanoregulaceae archaeon | reverse complement strand
CCCAAGGGCTGCAATAATCGTCAGGGGAAGAAGCCCTGTCTGGGTTGGTGTCGAAGTCGGTTCGCTCACCGGTATGAGTGTAGCGGAGATCTGGGCGGTCTGGCCGGCCGTCACCTGCTGGGTCGCCTGCCAGTCCTGATACCCGCTCAGCTTTACAAGGACTGTATAGGAGCCCGGAGTAAGACTATCGAGCGTGATAGGTGTGAGCCCCTTGAACGCGTTGTTCAGGTACACCTCGGCCTGGCTGGGAGCAGATATGACCGAGATTCCACCGGTGGTCGGGTTTTGGACCGAATTCAGCGTGACTGACACTACGTAATCCTGGCCGGCAACCACACTCTGGGTGGTCTGATAATCCTGGTATCCTGACTTGGTAAGAAGGAGGGTGTGCACCCCGGGTTTGACTTGCGTGAAGACCAGCGGGCTCCCGGAGCGTGTCTGGCCGACGTACACACCATCCCCGTAGACGCTCGCGCCGGAGGGATTGGAGCTGATACTTACTGTTGCATACTGCGGCTGCGGATTAGGCACCAGGGTCGGATTCAGATACGTGGTCGATCCAGCGGAGATGGCGACGGTTCCGGTCCAGTCCTGGTAGCCGGCCAGTATTAATTGCACAGAATGAGACCCGGGTACAAGATTTCCCACCGATGTTGAAGTGACTCCCCGGTAACTACCATCGACGTAAACCGCTGCACCACTGGGGGATGAACTCACGCTCAGGGTCCCGGTGGTTACGGCCGGTTGGAGAACAGCATTCACATACGCGGTCTGTCCTTTGTTCACATTCACGTCCATGTAGAAATCCTGGTATCCCGACATAAAGACGGTGATCTCATGGGTGCCCACCGGAATGTTGGTGAAGGTGTAAGGAGTGTTTGCCGACCTGCTGCGGTCAAGGGTGACCAGTGCGCCCGATGGTGTTGAAACGACCTGGATATTTCCTGTCTGGGCACTTGGGGTGAGTTGCGCAGTAATCGGGATAGTCTGCCCGTCTTTTGGATTGCCGTAATACGAGTCACTCCATTCTTCATAGCCGGGCAGGCTGATCCTGATGGTGTGATCGGGATTGCCAGTTGTGGAAACTGAGACCATCGCTGGTGTCTCCCCCCAATACGCCCCGTCAAAGTACACGTCCCCTCCGGATGGAACAGAATTGATCGAGAAGTATCCCGTCCCTCCTCCTGGTATCACCGGCAATGTCGCTGGTATGACCGGTTGTGCGGGTAAAGTCGCGGGTACGACTTGTGTCACCGGCAATGTCCCGGGATTGACCACGGGAACGTCTCCGGTCGAGACCATGGCAGAAGATACTGCAGCGGTAGCTACGAGCAGTATGATAATTAAGAAAGTGGTACTAATACGCATTTTTTCTATCTCCAGTTGGTATAAGAAACAGTGCCATGAGAAACTATTTCTAACTGCCGGATACCTGTGTAGGTGGCCAGCCTTCCTGATGAAGGTCTGAATGCATTCAAGCTACTAAAATACGCTTTCATTCCCAGGTCATTGCCAGGATACTGCACTGTTCCCTCCAAGACCTGAAAACCTCCAAGGGCGATACCATAAATATTCGGGGAACAGGAAAATGCCAGTAAAAATGGGGTCAGGTAATCATCAACGGAAATAGTACTAGATTACCTGCACTGCACCCTGTTCGATGAGTGAAGCACCAATCTGTTGCACATCCTCGTTACCAGGGGCACCCTGGACAACAAGGACACTGGAGCCACTCGTGAATACTTCAGTATTCAAAGTCTTCCAGTTCTGGTAGGTATTCTGGGCTGTTGCAATGGCGGCGTTCATCGCCTCTGTACTTGTAAATCCGATGACCAGGACCTTGACAGTGGTCGCATCTGTGGGAATGCTACAGTCCGGAGAGAGCTGGTAGAGGATGGCACTCTCTCCTCCCGGAACATTGACAGGGTAGTTTTCCGAAGAGCAGATCTGCAATCCTGCAGCAGCAGCGGCGTATTCGACCATCGGGGATGCAGTCGAAGCCGCTGTGTGTGAACTCGAATCAGGGACGGTTGCCCAGATAAGGATGGGCATGATGCCGAGGAAGCACAGGATGATGATGATCGTGATAGTCTTACTCGAAGATCCGGAATTCTTCGATCCCTGATCTGATTCTGGTTTGTTCTTCTTGCTCATGATTCACCTGTTGTGGTTCGCAATGATCTCGAAATTCAATGGTATTGTTTTTTGCCATTTGATCCAGCCAGGCGACTGATCCCAGAATTTGAACGGTATCAATTTATAGGAAGTAACTACACTTCATTACGAAATAAAAGGTGATTTGAGAACAATGTCTGAAATGACTGCAACAACGGGAGCCCCTCACCCGATAGGGACCTTCTTTCCCTGGTGGCTCCTGCTGATCCAGGGGATTCTCGCCCTTATCATTGGAAGTTTCCTGCTCACCTATCCTATTAAAACCCTGTACGTAATCATCTGGTTCCTTGGGTTTTACTGGTTCTTTAGCGGGATGGTTACCCTCTTCAGTGCCTTTGTGGATAGCAGTAATAGAGGAATGAAAATCCTCCTTGGTATCCTTGGTATCATCCTCGGTCTCCTGATACTCGCCTATCCACTCTACAGCACTTTCATAGTACCGTTTGTATTCACCATCATGGTGGGAGTTATCGCCCTTATTTATGGGTTTATTGCCCTATACGGAGCATTCACCGGCCAGGGCTGGGGTGTCGGAATCCTTGGTATCCTCTCCCTCATCTTCGGGCTTATCATCCTTGCAAACCCCGTCGCTTCTACCCTTGCGGTCCCCTTTGTCTTCGGGATTTTCGGTGTTGTGTTTGGGTTTGCGGCCATTGTTGGTTCATTCTTCCTCAGGTCTGCACAAAAGGCGGCCTGAACAAGTATTTTCCATTTTTCCTTTTCGCTGCCCTGCTCAAGGGTATTCCATAACTGTCAGTCAAGAAAGGAGTTCCTTTTCAATAAGGAGAAGTGATCATACTTACTTGAGAAGGTATGATTATGGTG
>JAJRBU010000249.1 GCA_028679315.1 Methanoregulaceae archaeon | reverse complement strand
AAGGATAACTCGGTCTTTCCGGCAGCCCCCAGGCCTGGTTCTCCTGGCTCCATCACTACCACCCCGAAAGGCTGATAGAAGAGGACAGCAAGGTCCGTCAAGGCCAGATCCCAGGGAGATTCATGAGGATTCCTATCTCATCATCTGTTCAGGAGCAAGTGCCCCCACTTGTGCCATTGCCACCGGAACTCCTTTCGTTTCCAGTGATAAGACCGCCCAAGGAGGAGTAATCCTCCCCTAATTCAGCCCCTCTCTCATCCAAATCATTTTGTCCCCCAACCTTCCACCGTGATCTCATGGATATGTTCACCCATGCAGTCGCCATATCCCTCATCCTCTTTGCCACAGGCAATAGCTCGCTCATCCCGTTTGGCGTCCTTGGGGCCGTGATCATCGATATCGATGTAGCATACTTTTTCATAGCCCGCAGGAACCCCTCTCTCTATCTTCTTTATCACGGGGGAATCAACCACAGTATCTTCGGAGCTGCCCTCCTCTCAGTCATTGGATCAGGTGTCGTGCTCGCCCTCTCATCCGTTGGTCTCCTTCCGGGCTCACTGCAGGGAGTGGGTGTCCTGGCAGTGTTCGCCGCTGTGCTGGCCGGGGCTTCTCTCCACCTGTTCCTGGACTGGATTCCGGCCCCCGGCCTGCCGCTCCTGTATCCCCTGACAGAAAGACGGTATGGATTGAGCCTGTACCCGATGTCCCTCTATCTCGGGATTACGGCTCTATCCCTTGTCTCGCTCGGGATTATCCTGGCATGGGGGTTCACCTCAGCACTGGTATCGGTGTACTGGGCCCTCTTTACCCTCATCACCATCGTCAGCCTGGGATTGAAATGGTATGTGTACAAGCAGACTCGCGGAACGTCCTATCCCACGTTCCATCCCCTCCGATGGATTGTCATCCGCGAAGAGAGTTCCTCCTACCCGGTCATGGTATATGAGATATTCAGGGGTGTGATCCGGGACTTGTCGTTTGAGAAATACACGAACATCACGCCTTCAGATGCACGGATATACGATAATCTCCCGGAAGTGAAGCGGCACACCTACTTTTCCTATATCCATACCGTCGAAAAGAACGGAAGTGAGATCATCTTCCGTGACCCGGTCCGGGAGGGAGGGCTCATCTCCTACCCCCCCTGGTACCCCTCAGTTACTATCCAAACCGGTGATGCAGCATCCTGAAGTCAGGACGACCCGTCTGCCCTGGACTCTCAAACAATGAAAGGTTCCCAAACCTTTTTCCCATCAACAGACGCTCTGCCTCTCATGAAACCTGCAACTCTGGTGATGCTATGCTTCCTGCTCCTGATACCCGTTGGGATGGTTGCTGACGGGTGTCAGGCAGTTGAATATCCCTCAGACGGTTCGTCCTGTCCGAATCCTGGCCTCGGGATGATATACGGGCAGCAGTTCAGCGATTCTTCATGGGAGCCGGGCATGATGGGATACATCGAGCGTCAGGCGCTCGGTAATGCAACGTATGAAGAGATGGAGTCCCTGATGGAGAAGATGATGGCTGGTACCCTGAATGAGACCGAATCATCCCGTCTGGTTCAACTCATGAACGACCACCCGGGTCCCTACGGGATGATGACCAGCCGTTTTATAGCCGGCCAGGGATATACATGCGGAGCGTCTCCCTGCCCGATGACGGGAGGTGGAGGGTGCGGTGGGACGGGGTCGTCCTGGGGAATACCCGGCTGGATGGTCGGAGGAATGGCTCTTACTGGTATCCTCGCGATTGTCTGGATTCTTGTCGGGATGTTCCTGATTGTCTATCTTGCAAGGGCACTTTATAAGAAATAATTCATTTTTTGTCCGGATCTTCCGAGCTTTTGTACCATCCGGGATGTTCGTTTCAGGAAATGCCTATCCGAAGAATATGTATGTATCGACCGTAAAGAGCCCTCTCGCTCGTTGAGAGTGAACAATATGGCTATTGATCCGGTAAGCACCATGGAAGTGGAAGAAGACCATGAGAAATACAGGAGCTGCTCCAAGGGGAAATCGTATTATTTCTGTTCGCCCGGCTGTAAAAAGAAGTGTGATGATAACCCGGATAAGGTTACCAAACTGGTCCAGGATATCCGGGGCATGCCAGAACACTGTGAATGACCTGAATCTGTTTGAAACCGGTCGTTGGGAGGTATTTTAACGGGTAGCACCAAGTGATGTCCATGAAGGTTCTGGTCATCATGGGCAGCCCGCGGAAGGGAAATACCTACCATGCCACGGAACGGATCCGCGAGATCATCCAGGAGACGGTCCCGGTGGAGTGGGAATATGTCATGCTCAAGGATGCTCACCTGGAAGACTGCCGGGGATGTTACCAGTGCTTTGAACGGGGGGAGGAGTATTGTTCCCTGAAGGACGACTCATCGCTCCTTGAGCAGAAGATGAAGGAGGCGGACGGAGTTGTTTTTGCCACGCCGGTATACGGGTTTCAGGTCTCCTATCTGATGAAGTTGTTCATCGATCGCCACGGGTATGTCTTTCACCGTCCCCGTTTCTTCCGGCAAAAGGCGTTGCTGCTCACCACTGCCGGGGCAGTGGGGAGCGATGATGTGCTGAAATACCTCAATCTCGTAGCCCGCATCTGGGGATTTGAGGTCGCTGCACGGGTGGGGATACGAACCCATGCGACATTCGGACCGCTTCCTCCGTATGTCATTCAGGAGAATGAGAAGAAATTACAGAAGGCTGCTGATGCTTTTCTCGCAGCTCTCCAGACGGGAACTCGTTCCCGACCCGGACTCTTCGATGTGCTGGCATTTCATATCGGGAGAGCCCCTTCAGGTGAACTGGGCGATCTGGCCCCTGCCGATCACCAGTACTGGACCGACCAGGGGTGGCTGGAGAAGAAAAGGCGCTATTACGTCGATGTCCCGGTCAATCCACTCTATCATGCCATTGGGGTGCTCGTGGAATGGTTTATGAGACGTCGCATACGCCGGGATCTGAAGGCGGTGAGCTGAGATCCGGATCCAGCCTGGTGTGCCGGTTGATGAACGCTCGAGCCACGATGTCATAGCCCTGAATGGAAGCGGCCTCTTCCCGATTCCACCGGGGGTAGGAGGATGCCCGCTCAATTCTGTCCAGGTGGTAGAGCCCCCTTCAACGGACCTGCGAACCGGTCATCCCCCGTTTCATTTGTCTTTTCCCAGGGTGGTTTTTGCAACGGTGATGGTGGGGGTGAGGAAGAACATGATCGACACGATGATGTACCCGAATACGGCGACGACCGGGAGTAAGAATCCGAAGAACAGTGTCCCGATAATGACATAGACTCCAGACTGCTGCCTCCGTTGCAGGGCATCCAGTTCAGGGATCACCGATTCGGTTATCAGCATGCCAGGGGTTTTGATCGAGGATTTCATGATCGCATTCATCGTCACCGATGCAGCCAGCAGGTCCAGGCCATAGAGGGTCACCGGAGCGCTCAGCATCGATCTCGTGATCGAGTTCACTGCCACCCACCATGAGAAGAGATCAGAGCCTTCGAACACCGGGATCGTGGGTGGATGCGACAGGTAGAACGCCATGAGTTTGGTCGTGAAGGGGATGAGCGAGACGAAGAAGAGCATCAGGAGGGTAAGCCGGTACGAATGGGGGGTCTCCTGTTTCATCAGGGAGGTGATGGATGAATGGGTGATCCAGAGGCTGCCGACAAAGGAGAAACTGATGATATAGGCAAGGAACATCGGCCACTGCTCGATCAGTGCCGGCATGACACCTTCTACCACCGAAGGGATAGAGAGATCGAGCACAAGCAGTGTGATGACGATCGCAAATACCCCGTCGGCGAAAGCATCCAGCCGGCCTTTCGGCAGGAACTCCATCACTCCTTCTTGTTCTATTGCTGTATTTATAGCATTGCC
>JAJRBU010000180.1 GCA_028679315.1 Methanoregulaceae archaeon | reverse complement strand
TGCAGTGCTGATTGGGGGAGGGACTCTCATCCTGCTGGTAACGTATTTTAGCAGGGGGATGGTGCTCTTTTCAATTCCCTTTGAACCGGCAGCCCAGCTGATGTTTAGTATCGAACTTCTTATCGCGGTACTCCTGCTGTATCTGGGGATAAAGCATAGAAAATATATTGCCGTCATCCTTGTTACAATCCAGACACTTCTCCTGATCGGAATTGAGGCAGTACTTGCGGGAGATATTCATCCTGTCTACAACCTTTTCATCGACCAGTTCTCACTCATCATGGCCGCTATTGTCGGTATTATCGGCACGCTCATCTGTGTATATGCTCTCGCGTACATGGCGACTTATCATGTACACCACCCGGAAGTTCCCGAGCGGCAGAACATCTTCTTCTTTATGATGTTTGTTTTCCTTGCCGCAATGTTCGGGCTCATCTTTTCAAATAACCTCATGTGGGTGTTCTTTTTCTGGGAGATCACCACCCTCGCCTCGTTTATCCTGATCGGGTATTCCAAGTCGGCAGAGGCTACCAGCAATGCATTCCTCGCCCTGGAGATGAACCTGCTTGGCGGGATAGCATTTGCCGGAGCAATCATCTATCTGCTGGTCGCAGACCCGAGCGGCGGGCTGCTTGGGATTGAACAACTGCTGGCTTCAGGTAAGGCATTTGCACTCGTTCCAGCTGTCCTGATCAGTTTCGCAGGAATAACGAAAGCCGCTCTGATGCCATTCTCATCATGGCTGGTTGGCGCAATGGTGGCTCCCACACCGGTTTCCGCCCTCCTCCATTCAAGTACGATGGTCAAGGCAGGGGTATATGTTATTGTAAGGTTTGCCCCGATCCTTTCAGGAACTCCTGAGGGTTTGATCATCGGTCTCGTTGGGGGTTTCACGTTCCTGCTCGGTTCAGCAATCGCTATATCGCAGAGTAATGCAAAGAAGGTGCTTGCCTATTCGACCATCGCAAATCTCGGGCTTATCGTTGCCTGTGCCGGGGTTGGAACCTACAAACTGGTCTGGGCTGCCATCCTGCTGATCATCTTCCATGCCATAGCGAAGTCACTCCTCTTCCTCTGTGTCGGGACGGTCGAACACCGGATCGGCAGCAGAAATATCGAGGACATGTCAGGGCTTATCGTCCGCATGCCGAAAGTTGCGGTAATGATGCTCGTCGGGATTGCAGGGATGTTCCTTGCACCATTCGGGATGCTGATCTCGAAGTGGGCAGCAATAGAGGCATTCATTGATGCACAGTTCGGGCTTATTTTCGTTGCAATCCTTGCCTTTGGGGGATCGATAACCGTCTTTTTCTGGTCCAAATGGATGGGGAAGATTATCTCAGTTGACCCCCATGTGAAACGGGAAGAGGATACCTTAAGAAGGGAGAAATGGCTGGTACTGTATGTTCTTACCGGCCTGACCGTTGTTGTCTGCCTGATCTTCCCCCTGATTTCGTCATATCTGATCGAACCGTTTGTGTTATCGGTATATGGCCAGACCGCCAGACTCTCCCAGGACAACATCATCATCATGGCCATGATGCTCTTCCTCCTGATGATCATGCCCTTTTCAATGCTTCTCCCGAGAAATGGTGCGAAGAAGGTCGGCCCGTACATGGGAGGCCGGCCTGCTAGTGCTGACATGAAATTCCTTGGGTCCATGGGAATTACGCGCGATGTGACGCTGACCAATTACTACATGAATGACCTGTTTGGGGAGAACCGTCTGCTGATGGCCGGAACAGCACTCGGCTTCGGGCTCGTGCTGTTAGCCATGATTATCCTTGCGGGGATGATCCTGTGATCTCGCCTGTATATGGCCTGGTATATATCCTGTTTGCCCCTGTTGCTGGCGGGCTTGTTGCAGGGATCGACAGAAAAATCACCGCAAGGATGCAGGGCAGGGTCGGACCGCCACTGCTGCAGCCGTTCTATGATGTGGGAAAACTCTTCGAGAAGGAGAACCTTGTTGTGACCCGGTCACAGGATCTCTATGCGCTCAGTTACCTCGTGTTCATGCTGGTCTCCGGGGCATTGTTCTTTGCGGGCGGGGATATACTGCTCGTGATCTTTGCCTTCACCCTCTCGCATATCTTCCTGGTGCTTGGTGCATACGCCTCGAGTTCGCCATACAGTTTTATCGGCGCAGAGCGGGAACTGATCCAGATTATCGCCTATGAACCGATGATCATCCTTTCTGCCGTCGGTATGTACATGGTCACCAGGAGCTTTTATGTGAGCGATATTGCTGCTTCAGCAATACCGTTAGCACTCTACCTGCCCGGGGTGTTTATAGGATTTTTGATGGTTCTGACAATAAAACTCAGGAAATCTCCCTTTGATCTCTCCACCTCCCACCATGCCCACCAGGAGATCGTAAAGGGAGTGACAACGGAATTTACCGGTTCGAACCTTGGGAAAATTGAGATTGCCCACTGGTATGAGAACGTCTTCCTGCTCGGGTTTATTTTCCTGTTCTTTGCATTCAGCATACCGGTTGCCCTGGTCGCCATCGCTGTCACCTTCCTGATAGAGATCCTGATCGATAACACGTTCAGCCGGGTCAAATGGCAGTTCACCCTTCGGAGTGCATGGATTGTTGCCGGTATGCTGGGGCTGGTCAATCTTGCAGTGCTCTACTACCTTTCAGGGGTGCTTCATCCATGACCTACCTGAAACGTTCCCCTTGGATCGTCCATTATGATGCATCAAGCTGCAATGGCTGCGATATCGAGGTACTGGCATGCCTTACCCCGATGTATGATGTTGAGCGGTTTGGTATCGTGAATACCGGTAATCCCAAGCACGCGGATATTTTTGTGGTCACCGGGAGCATAAACGAGCAGAACAAGGCTGTCGTCAGGAATATTTATGACCAGATCCCTGAGCCCAAAGTGGTTGTCGCAGTGGGTATCTGTGCCACATCCGGTGGAGTATTCCGGGAATGCTACAATGTCTCCGGAGGGATTGATATCATCATCCCTGTGGATGTTTATGTTCTTGGTTGCGCAGCCCGGCCTGAATCAATCATCGACGGAATCGTCAAATCACTCGTTATTCTTGAGGAGAAACGGTCGAACATGAACAGTCCGGATACTCTCCGGGAACCATCAAAGGGAGGAAAATGATGAAGATCGAGCAACAGACCACCGTTGTTATCGGGATCGAGCACCTGATTGGCCGGGTAGAGCAGTTCCGGAAGGGTGGATACCGCCTCGTACAGGTCAACTGCACGAAAATCGGGGAAGAGTTTGAGATCAACTACAGCTTTGAAAAGGATTACCGGTTCGAGAATATAAGGATCATAATCAGCCCCGATTCTGAGGTTCCAAGTATCAGCGGTATGTATTGGGGCGCGTTTGTCTATGAAAACGAGATGCATGACCTGTTTGGGGTCGCAGTAAAGGGAATGAATATTGATTTTAATGGGAATTTTATCAAAACCTCGATTCCCTATCCATTCCGTAACCTTCAATTCCAGGGGGAGGGTCCATGTCAAGGAAAATAGTGGTCCCCTTCGGACCCCAGCACCCGGTTCTTCCGGAACCGATACATCTCGATCTCGTACTGGAAGATGAGACGGTTGTTGATGTTATCCCCTCAATAGGGTATGTTCACCGTGGACTCGAAACGCTCGTTGCAAAAAGGGAGTATACCGAATACGTATACATCGCTGAACGGACCTGTGGGATATGCAGTTTCATTCATGGGATGACATACTGCCAGGGTATTGAACAGATCATGGATCTGGAGGTTCCGCAAAGGGCCCTCTATCTCCGGACAATCTGGTCTGAATATTCAAGACTCCATTCCCACCTCCTCTGGCTCGGGCTCTTTGCTGATGCCATGGGATTTGAGAATCTGTTCATGAATGCCTGGCGCCTCCGTGAGTTTGTTCTTGATGTGCTTGAAGAGACTACCGGGGGGAGGGTGATCCAGGGGAGCTGCAAGGTTGGTGGGGTGCGGAGAGACATCAGCAATGAGAGACTCGCAATAATGGCGGCAGAACTGACACAATTTGAAGCCGATCTGAGCGATCTCTCGGACGTATTCCTTCACGACGACTCGATCCAGTCACGACTGGTAAATGTAGGAACTCTCTCAAGAACCGATGCATATGATCTGGGAGCTGTGGGGCCTGTTGCGCGGGGGAGCGGGGTGGCTATCGATCTCAGAAAGACGGGTTATGCTGCATACGGTGATCTCAGATTCGAGCCGATCACGGAGACGAGCGGGGACTCTTATGGCCGTTGTGCGGTGAGAGTGCGCGAATTATTCAGCTCGATTGATCTGATACGGCAGGCCATAGAAAAGATACCTGAAGGGGATATTGAGGTAAAAGTGAAAGGAAACCCGGATGGGGAGTATTTCTCACGGTCTGAACAGCCCAGAGGCGAACTGGTTCATTATCTGAAAGGAAACGGCACAAAACATCTTGTACGATCACGGATACGAACTCCCACCCTCACCAATATACCCCCTCTCGTGAAAATGCTCCGGGGATGTGAACTGGCCGATGTCCCAGTGATTGTACTCAGTATCGATCCCTGTATCGGATGCGCGGAGCGGTGAGTACGATGGGATATTTTGAGATGGCAAAAACAGCGATTAGATCGGTAATAAGCCGGCCGGCAACCCTGATGTATCCTGCCCGGCCAGGGAAAAGAAGCAGCCTCTCACGAGGTCATGTGGTTATTGATGTCTCCCGGTGTATTTCCTGCGGGATGTGCATGAAGAAATGTCCGTCAGAGGCAATTTGTGTTGACAAGGAAGTAAAAATCTGGACTATCGACAGGCTCCGTTGCGTGGTCTGCAACTCCTGTATTGAAGTCTGCCCGGTTCATTGCCTTACCATGGATGGCCAGTATTCATCCGCAGTGCTAACCCATAGCGGATTGGAAACATTTCCTATCACCTACGTAAAGCCGGAACGTCCAAAGAAGAATGAAACCGGGGAGACTGCGGAAGCGTGAACAGTGCCTGGAGATTTTTTTCAGCGGATAAGAGTGTTATCTGGTAGAACAAAGCCATCAGAGATATTTCAGATAATTTCTTGCTAATTGATCCGCAATCCGTATCGGCTCCGGAAGACGGTGACTTCGCGTTGTTTCGAGTACCATCCTGCAGGCAAAAGGAAGACTGGTCTGATATCCTGCCGATACATAAACGGGAGGTGTCCCCTTCGTTGTTCTCAATGCGATCCCAGTCACCTCCCCTCCCATGAGCATTTCCTCATGCATGCCCCTGTCAGATCCAGGATGGTTCACCTCATTGATCATCGGGCGTTTGGCAATTCCAATTGTGGGTATCCCGAGAACCGCACCCGCGTGACAGGCGTAACCATATCGTTGCGGATGTGCATATCCATGACCTTCTATCATGAGGAGGTCCGGAATTTTTGATAATTTTTCATATGCAGCCATTATCAGAGGCAATTCCCTGAATGCAAACAATCCAGGGATATAGGGAAACAGGACAGCCCGTTTCGCATATCCATGTTCAATGAATGTGAGAAAAGGATAAGAGAGAAGCACAACAACCCCGATTCCATATCCGTCCCCGTACGCAGCATCCGCGCCCGCTATGGTACGGATTTGAAAAGGATCGGGAGAAGATGTGCCGCAATGATATCGTTCTTTCATCCGCTGCTGAATAAATCGGGCAGACTTCTCGATATCATTGATATCCTGCCAATATGACTCCATATGGATTCTGATGTAATGTGTTTTTTTCTGAACATTCAATTGATCGATAGAGAGAGATCAGTGAACTTCCAATGGTGAGGGAAGTTCTGATCGCAGGGGATTGAATGAACCAATCGGTTATATGATTGAATTGCCCGTTCGGAGAATGTTTTTGATTGAGCAGGACGACTTACTATACAGGAGGCAGGCTTGATGGTTGAACAGCACGAGGAGTTTAAGACCATTGTGCTTGAACAGGCGCCCGATTATTTTAACGAACTGTCAGAGTATCTTGAGGTCCTTTCAAATAGTCAGCGCCTTAAAATATTAAAAATCCTCGAACGCCGGCCAAAGGATGTCCGGATGATCGCATCCGAGATCAATACCAGCTATGAGAATACAAAGAAACATCTGGATAAATTGATCAGCATGGGCCTTATCCGGAAAGAGGTAGGACTTGGGCAGCAGACCTCAAAAGGGGTCCACCCGGTATGGAAATATTCCCTTGTCCCAGGGGCTATGGAAGCAATTGTCCGGAACCTTGGTATCTTCTCCAATCTCCGTATCAATATTGACGATGCAGGTCTCAAGAAAAAACTTGAGGATGTCAGGGAAGCGGTCGAAGATGAGATTGTAGGGCACAAGCCAATGGCTATCCTTCTCGGTGGACCTGATGATGGAAAACTTTATATCCTCGAGAACCGTGAATCCCGGATTGGAAGGATTGATCCTTCGTTCCAATCCGTCGAAGGCGATGTCGTACTCTCCTCCGAATATACTTCCGTAAGTCGTATCTCAAAACCACATGGTATTATCAAAAAGGAGGGTACAAATTTTATATTCGAAGACAGGGGAAGCGCTGGCGGATCGTTTCTGAACAGCACCGAGTTACAGAAAAAGCAACCCGCGATCCTTCACGATGGTGATCTCATCGAGCTGGCAAAAGGTGCAAAAGGTGCACGGCTCCTGGTAATACTGCCTGACAGCGACTAAATCTCTCAAAGAATCCGCTATGAAGACTACGCCGGTACTGCTCATTGTTATCATTTTTACTCTTACCGGTCTGATAATCGGATCAGCTTCGGCGGCTGATTATTATGTGATCACGGCAAAAGCCGGTCCCGGTGGATCGATCGTCCCAGCTGATGAGGTTCTTGTCGTAGCAAACGGTATACAATTTTTTACCATAATTCCCAATACCAATTACGAGATAGCAAATGTTATTGTTAACGGGGTCTCTGTCGGGGCGAGGTCTGTATATACCTTTTACAATGTTAATTCTGACCAGTCCATAAGTGCAAGTTTTTCACCGGTGACGGGATCTCTCTCCGTCAGTTCAGATCCCCCTGGAGCGAGTGTATATATCGATGGCCAGTATGTGGGAAAGACCAAGCCCCGGAGTGCCCTGATCATTGATAATATCCCGGTCGGAACGAGAACGGTTGAACTCACTATTACGGGTTATATCCCCTGGAGCACCCAGGTTGTGGTCAACCAGGGGGAGGTTACCGACATACCAATGGTAGTTCTCAGTCTGGTAACACAACCGCCAACCTCTTCCCCTTCCCCCACTCCGACCACAGTTCCCACGACGGTTCCGACCACGACCGTCCCCCCCACCACGCCGCCCACGCCCGGTCCGACCACGA
>JAJRBU010000078.1 GCA_028679315.1 Methanoregulaceae archaeon | reverse complement strand
GCGCGAGCATGACCTCCTGGGATCGCCCGACAGCAAATGCCGGAATGATCACTTTGCCTCCCCGGGAAATGACGTTTCCAATCGTCTCGTACAGTTTCTCCTCTGCATCAGCCCGTGCCGGCTGGAGGTCGCCGCTGCCACCGTAGGTACTCTCCATGAAGATGGCCTCGAGCCGTGGGAACTGGTTGGTGGCAGGATTGAAAAGCCTGCTCTTGCTGTAGTTGAAGTCACCGGTGAACGCGACGTTGTAAAGCCCGTCACCCACGTGGAAATGGGCGATGGCAGAGCCGAGGATATGGCCGGCGTTGTGAAATGTCAGCTTGATATCAGGGGCGATATCCGTGACGCTTCCGTAATTGAGGGTTATGGAATGCTTGAGGTAGCTCTTGACATCGTTCGAGCTGTAGGGGATCTTCCGGTCCTCTTTGGAGACGACGTCAAGATAATCGAGCTGGAGCATCGCAGACAGGTCACGCGTGGGGGGTGTACTGTAGACAGGCCCGTCAAATCCATACTTGAAAAGGAGGGGCACCAGCGCACAATGGTCGAGGTGGGCATGGGTGAGTATGACGGCATCCAGCTGGGAAAGGGGGTGTATCTCGGGTACATAGAGATAAGGGGCATTGTTGGTGCTGTTGTCAGGTTTCTCCCCGCAGTCGATCAGGACTTTGCTCTCAGGAGTGGAGAGGAGGAATGCAGCCCTCCCCACTTCCCTGCAGCATCCGAGCATGGTCACGCGTACCCAGGGATCCTTGCTGGTGACATCGCGGTGGATCCGCCGCCCGATGGTCCGGAGGAACTGTTTTCGTTCCTCGTTCACCGACCGCAGGAACTGCCTGACCTGTTTCACCGTTGAGCTCTCGATTGGAGGTGTCCTGACCACCTTGGGAGTCCAGCCGATGTGTTTCGTGATCTCGCGGAGCGTAGCCCCGTTCTTGCCGATGACGACACCCGGTTTCTCTGCCTCAATCAGAACCTCCCCGGTATCCGCATCAAAGAAGATATCGGTGATCCCTGCATTTTCAGGGACAACCTCCCTGATATCCTGGATTGCCCGCTCGGGATCCTCAAGCACATTCGGCCTGACAACGATACGCTTCCGGAGATCCCGCGCCAGAATCTTGATCAGGTCGGCCTCATCGGCAAAGCGCTTAGGGTCATCGGTATAGATGACCAGCTCGGGGCCTTCAAACTCTACTTCGGAGACGGTGATACCCGGAGGTATTCTCTCATCGATCTTGTTCTTCAGTTCTTTCAGCCGATCTTCAATAAGCATCAAATCAGTCCTAAAAAAAAGTATTATGCCGTTGCTGCCGCGCTGTTTTTCGGAAGCTGGTCTTCAGGGACCTCAAAATACTCGTCTTTTGTTATCACCACGACGTGCACCCCTTCTCCCGAACCTGCGTCCCTTTTCATGGCAGCACGGACTGCTCGCACCGCGAGCGAGATCGCATCTTTCCTTTTCATCCCCTTGGAAAACCGGTCCTCAAGCACACCGTATGCCATGGGTGATCCGGAGCCGGTCGCAACGATCTCCTCTTCTTTCGTTGCCCCCCCCATCGCATCGACAGAGTAGAGGCTTGGCCCGGAGTCATCGAATCCTCCCACGAGGAGCTGTACATAATAGGGATAGTACCGGTTGTTGTTCAGGATGTTTGAAAGCAGTGTCGAGGCGGCGGCAACCGACATCGCCCTCGCTCTCCTGATATTGTAGAGACTGCACTCTACGGTCATGACCCGTGCGATCTGCTGGGCATCCCCGACACCCCCCGCAATGGTCATCCCGATTCTGTCCGCGATCTGGTACACTTTTTTTGCTTTCTTGCTTGCGATCATGTACCCCATCGTTGCCCGTTTCTCGGTAGCAAGCACGACACCGTCTTCAAAGATGAGTCCGACGGTAGTCGTTCCCTTCAGGGGCTCCTGATATTGCTCACTCATATATTCACCCCAAAACATAGAAAACGCTGGAAAAACCTCTCAAAAGCGCTTCAACAATTAGATGTCATCCGGAAATTTAAAGGTTTTTATTATCCGGTGCACGGCACATTGACCGGATCAGATCACGGTCAAAGAGCATGGCAACCAGTTTTTTGTCACCGTTCACAACCGGGAGCTGGTCAACTCTCCCCCGCTTCATCTTGAGGGCGCACTCACTCACTTCAGCATTCAGCGGAACTGAGATGACATTGCTGACCATCGCAATTTTGACTGCCTTGTCCGGAAGCTGGATCTTTGAGATACCATAACTGATCGTGTGCATATCCCGGATGCTCTCCCAGGTCCATTCATCATCATCGGTGCCGTTTGAGAAATCACTCACCTCGACCATATCTTCAATGGATGAATGCCGGATCAGATCCCGCTCTGAAATGATTCCCTGGAGCTTGCTCTCTGCATCAAGGATGGGGATCGCGTCAAACCCGGATATTTCCATGATGCGTGCAACCAGCGGGAGGGGCGTCTCTTCCCAGAGCGCAAAGGTCTGACTGATATAAGAGGGTTTGATCTCCTCTTTTATCCGCATCTGGGCAATGGCATGCACCAGGTCAGCGACGGAGAGCAACCCGACGAGTTTCTCTCCTTCGATGACCGGCAGCCTCCTCACGTTTCTTTCGATGAGGATGCGGGCCGCTTCCACTGCAGGAGTGTCCGGGGTCACCGTTACGGGATTGCGTGTCATCAGAAGGCCGAGCTGGGTCTCATCGGCCTTCCGCAGGAGATCCTTCCGGGTGATGATCCCGACCAGCTTCCCTTCCTTGAGGACCGGAACCCCGGAAATACCGGTACGCTTCAGTATCTTCAGGACGTCATCCCGGTTTCCCGGTATCTCAACACTGACCACTTCGGTGGTCATGAAATCAGCAACTTTCATGGCTTCGATGGTCGCACCACCATTACTGTTTTTGGAGAGTTGGAGACGACAAAAGAACTGACGCTCCCAAGGAGAATCCGATCCACCTCGCTCTTCCCATGCGATCCCATTACGACAAGGTCGACGGGAAGCTCGCTGATTGCTTTCAGGATCTCATTTCCCGCATGCCCCTGGCGAATGTAGGTCTCTATCTTCACGCCCTGCTGCGCTGCCATCTCGTGTGCAGTATCGAGCGCATTCTTCCCTTCCTGCTCAAGCATGCTATACATGATCTCCCACGTGCTGTCCATCGGGAGGGAGGAGAAAAGGCCTGTCTCCACAACGTAGACAGCATGAACCTGTGCCTTCCAGACCCGTGCCTCTTCGATCGCGGCCCTCAATGCGTTTTCGCTGATTTTTGACCCGTCTATGGCCACCAGGATATGTCGGAACATGGTACTCTCCAAAAGAGCTTTTCTATTAATGTATTTTTAGGAATTAATAACTTTTGTGACGATATCCCGCGGTCCGGCCCGCAGGACCAGCGTTGTCACCATATCATGGGAGAGCCAGAGATTCGAGTCGCCGGGCTGGATTACGAGGAGACATGCAGGAGATCCCTCGGTAATGAAGTAAGGATGCCCGCCAAGGCGCGATCCATCCACCGCGGCCCTGAATATGAGGGCGGGAGGGATATGGTACACTGTTGCAATGAATGACATCTCGCGCCAGAGGTCGGGTTGGACAAACATGCAATTGTCAGTGCCAAGAAAGATCCTGCACCCGGTCTCTATCATCCCTTTCAGGGGGGGCCTTTTCGAAGAATCCGTCATCCCAAGGGTCCAGTTTGACCGGGCACAGACTGCTATAGGCACTTCCTCTTCTGCACACCTGCGCAGCTGGCCCTTCGTTGCGTGAGTGCCGTGTACGAGGAGATCCGGTGCATAGGAGAGGGCATCATCAATATCAAAACGATCCCGTTCTCCGGCATGAAAGGCGATCATCCTCTTCATATTTCGCGATCGGGTTACCCTCCTTTCAAGATCGGGGACATCCCTGGTACTGCTGATCCCTAACCCCTCGGCATAGTCTTCTCCCCCTTCCCTGCCGAAGATGAGCGGGATGCAGGGGCTCCCTTCTGCAGCGCTGCGCAGTGCCTGTACCCCTTCCGGGCCGCCTTCCCGGAAATCAGCACAACCGGCTGTCCCGGCCTCCTGCATGAATCCCAGGGTTGCGCGCATCGCCTGGATCAGATCCGGATGGGGCGTTTTCGCGAGTATCCGGTGTTTGAGACCGTGGGGAGGCGTGACCAGGCTCTCAAGACTTCCCTCTGCCCTGAGGTCCATTGCTACGCTGTCTCCAAGGTGGGTGTGTGCATTGAAAAGGGCCGGGCAGATCCATGGGGCTGACGCCCGGTGCGCACTCTCCTCGATCCGGTGGATCCTGCCGCGTTCCACGATAATCGCCACGTCCCTCTCCTCGAGATTCTCCCCGATAAGGGCAAGGCCCTCAATCACATACTCTCTGCTTGGCATCTCCCGGATTCACCGATTTTAAATAGGGATAATGAGAAATTAATAGGTATGGCAAAAAAAGCAGGAGGCAGGCTGATCTCCTCCGCCGGTCTGGTCAACTACTACGAGAGTGAGGATAAAAGGGCGGTTCATATCAACCCTGTTGCAGTGATTGTGGTAACGGTTGCCATTTCCGTGTTCATCCTTGTGTTGAACCTCTTCACCTGAACCAGGTATCTTTTCGTCCCTCTTTTGTTACCTGTCCTGATTGGGAAAGCTATCCCTGTTTTTTCAACAACAAAACGCTATTTCTGCTCTCTTTTCGCCAAGAATACCCCTGTTGAACCCTGGTCAGTGCCCGCTCTCCATCCTTGCGAGAGATTGAGGGTTGAACCATGGTCGGTCCTTTCCCGGCATCCCTGCAGGAGAGCCCTTGGGGGAGATCCCTCTTGATCCGCGGTAACCTGTCGCTCCTTTCCCACCAGTCAGGATGTCAGGAGCTTTCGCATGATATCTTCATCGGGGGAGAAGTAGAGGTTGTCATGTCCTTTCCAGGGCGGGCAGTTCCGGAAGACCACTGCCGGGACCCCGTTATCGCTCTCTCCCATGACGAAGTTAGCAAAGCCTGCAATCTCGTCCACCACTGCTTCTTCGGTGATCTTCAGGACATGGCCGAAGAGATCGGTGTCCCCGCGGAAATCACGGATAGCGGTCATGCCGCTCCACCCGATGGCATGGCCGGTCTGACCCCTCCGGAACGATCGCCCGCAGGTATCGGTCACGATCACCCCTGTTTCGACCCCTGCCGCATCACGGAACCCTTCCCTCAAGTCAGTGGCGGCACCCATGGGGTTAGGGGGAAGCAGGATGATATGGTCCTTCTCGATATTGCTCTGATCGACACCAGCCCTCACTCCCACGTGGCCGCAGGGAAGTTCTGAGAGCACAAAGGGATATTCCAGGAGGATCTCTTGTGAAGCATCGATCACTGCCTGGATAAACCGGGGATCTTCACCGGTTCTCCCCGCTATCCTGCACGCCCGCTCACCTGGTATGATCTCCCCAAGTGTTCGGGTGTATCCCTTTGCCTTGGAATAGACCGATGAAGCGATGCAGATGATATCGCCGTCTTTCAGCGCTACCTGCTCGCTGATCAGTGCACAGAGATCATCTCCTTCCTGTATAAGCGGAAGCCCCCGGACTCCCATGACCTGAATCGACTCTTCTGTCATATCTTTGCTAGAGTAGGTACACCATGATGATAAAATACATCTGAAGCATTCCGCGGGATCCCCTGACACGATATTTATATACCAGAAAGAATGCAATCAGCCATTGTTGATGTATCTCATCATCAGGTGTCCCGGCTGCTATACCTTCTCTTATGTAGACCGGTATCAGCAGTGGAAACTCTGCCCACGGTGCGGGGAGGCGATCAATGTACGGCAGGTACCGGCTTACCTCGAAGTGGAAGATTATTCGGTGGCCGAGCAGATCATCAGGCAGCTTGAGCGCTACCTTGACAGTACAAAAAGAAAGGACCTGTCATCCGATGAGATTGCAGCCCTCCGTCAGCAATACGCGGATTGGATCCGGAGCAGGGTCTGACCCTGCCGCATCTCCCCAGTCCCTGTGAGGGAACTCCTGTTTCTTTGCTCTCCAGTTCAGAATGCGGACCTGGTCGCTCCTTGGGAGTGAACCCTATCCGATATGGTACCTCAAAAGGGCAGCGATACCCCCGAGCCCTTCCAGCTGTTTTCCGGGTTCGAATGCACTGGAAAACACAACAATGCCGGCTTTCAGGAGCTCTGCCCGGTCCATCAGGTGGACGATCGCCTCGTCCCGGATGAGGGTATCCACGACGAGCAGGCGTTCACAGGCACCACACTCTATCGCTTTCTGTACCTCTGCCCTGCCATAGGCAGCCGGGAGACCTTTGGCAATCCTTGCAAGGAGTTCAGCAAACAGCCTGACCTCATTTCCCAGCTGGATGTCCTCATGGATCCGCTCAAGGATACCAAGCCCGATCACTTCCTGGACGGCTCCGCTCCCGATCCTCCGGGTCTCCACTACCAGGGTACGGGCAGCCAGATCCGGGTTTGTGGAACGAAGATGCCGGACGAGATCATCCTTGATGAATCCGGGTCCTGCAATGACAAGCGGCCCCGTCATCCCTTCCACATGCGAGACAACCCGCTCGAAGAATGACGATCGCATCTCTGTTCCCGATTCTTTGCCGCTTCCTGAAGTGATGGTAAGGACACCTTCCGGGCCGAACTGCCGCATGCGAAAGATCTCGGCCTCACCCTCTTCGATGGTGAGGATATGGACCGCCTCGTAGACCGATGCCTTCACTGCCCGGTCGATCCGTTCCCTATCGACTTGGCGCCATCGTTTGATAACCGAGATTTCGTATCCCGGCTCAATGTTCAGGGTATGGTACGATCCTGCCTCTTCGCCCTGCTCGATAACCCCGGTGATACGAAGCCGGTTGGCAAACCGGTGGAATTCAGTACGGTCAACCCGAATGCCAAGCCTTACCGGCCTTTTTTCAGGTTTGTCAGGTCTCAGTTTGTCCGAAGCCGACTCAGTCGCCCTCATCGTCGTGGCAAAGACGAGATCGCCCGGGCCTATCAGGTGCTCCAGATGCCAGAGGTCGTCCAGGTTCTCCGGGAATAACCGTATCTCGCCATAGTCCCGCTGCAGTTCTTCCTGTTCGGCTTTCATGGTTCCACGATATCCGATCCCCCGGGCGGAACAAATGCTGCAATCCTATCGGTATTCAGTATTGCCTTCAGGGTTTTTGCCTCCTCCCCGCCAGCCCGCTCGCGTAAGGTCCGCAGCACTTTCTTGGCCGTATCATTCGGCTCAAAGGTGCCAGGTTTCAGGACCACGAAGAGGGCAGTCTTTTGTGCCACTGCTGAAGGGGGACCCCCGATGACTGCCAGTTCAGGCTCACGCTGGAGTCCTATGGCGATCCCAAGCGGAACATCCCTGAAATATTCCCTCTCACCCCGGATGACAAATGAACCCCTGCTCACATACTCTCCTGATTCAGGAGTCTTGCTTACCTGGCCGGGAGCTGCAGCGTATACATCCGCAGTGGCATGGCCACTCCTCCATGCCCCCGAGTACGAAGCAGCAAACTGTGTCACCTCATCCATCCTGGTCGTTGTCCCTTTCACGATCACAACACTTGCACCGTGAACATCAGCGTGGACGAAACGGTCCCCTCCTTCCATATACCGCTTGACGAGCTCTTCATTCTGGGATGCATCTTTTCCTCCAATGACGAGTATTCCGTCAGTTGTAGTGAACCAGCGGAACCGGTGATACCATCGTTTCTTCATCGCAGATGAGACGGCACGCGAACGTTTCGGGGGAGCAACCGGGCGATCCATCGCCGCTTTGGCCCCGGCAATCTTCTTCCGCAGTTTCTTTATCGCTTCAAAATATCGTCCGATATTCGCATCCAGGCTTTCATGGACGTACAGGGTCACCCTCTCCCCGATATCCACTTCCACCGATGCTTCGGCGGGGTTCACTGATTTGATCCGGCCGGCAGGTCCGTTTTTGCCCGTCCTGAGTACCTGTTCGATCTCCTGCCACGACATTTTCCTGCTGGCCTCATCGAGGACGCGTATGATCTCCTGGAGTTCCGTATACGATTCATACATCATTGCTGCAATCTTTTCAGTCCGGGCAACTTTCTGCTCGTACTTGGTAAGGATTTCAGACTGCCGCTGCCGTATTCTCTCTTCTTTTGAGAGACCTTTCCCGGCGGGGGCTGCTTCTGCAGGGGACGATGGGATCGCAGGATAGAACCTGTCAAGGGCCTGGTTAAAACTCCCGGAGACGACCGGTCCGCTTCCCGCATCTTCAGGAAAGGGGAGAGACTCCCGGCTGGTGATCACCGGTTCGATCAGCTCCTCGGCACGCCGTATCAATGCCTGGAGTTCCTGATAGAGCCGGTCCGCATCTGCCAGGGCGGCAGGCATACTCTTCTCCACCCCGGCTTTCCGGCAGAGGTACTCAGCATATTTCCCGCCAAGCATTGCCCCCACAGCGAGTGCCCGCACGACATCCCTGTCATCATTCGAAAGGAAGCGGCTGAACGCTTCGCTCGTAAAGGTAGCCGGATCGGCAGAGGGGAGATGATACACTTCACCTGCGATGATATCCCTCTCCCGGAACCGGTGAGGCCGCAGCGGCTGGATGATCTTCCAGGCATCATTGCAGAGCACAAGATTCCCCTGATCGAACAGTTCGATGACCAGATGGAACGTGGTGTTCTGTTTTCCGATATCGATAGTGATGATGCGCTGGAGGCCTGGCTGGGATATCCCAAGCACCCTCCCCCCTTCAAGGTGCTTTCGGAGGAGCATGGCAAAGGGTGGTGGCATCTTTGGGGGTGTAGGGATTGTGCTGACAAGATGGGCACGCCTGCCGCTCTCGACCATGAGGAGATGCCGTGCATGCTCCTGCCCATTGAGCCGGATCACGATGTGGGAGGAGGAGAACTGGTAGATCTTGCTGACCCAGAGGGGGAGGAGCCTCTGCCATTCGGCCACGACCGCATGCACATCTACCCCGCTCATCCCTTCCTTTGTGGCCATCCGATACCAAATTACATATTGCTTAAAGACTAAAAAATAGGACTACTGGTATCACGATGAGTGCAGATGAGGTAAAGGAAAAGGAGGAACTGCCAAAGAAGCTCTCTCCCGAAGAGAAGCGGCAGGAAAACAGCAGGAAAATCAAACGCAGCCTGATTGCAGCTGCACTGGGAATCATTACCGGGGTGATCTCGTACCTTGCAGTCGACTCATCACAGATCCTTGGATTTAACAGCTATACCATCCTTGCACTTCTCATCATGATTGCAGGCATCGTGGTGCAGAAACATCTCTTCATGCTGATGCACCTTTTTTCCAAGCCCCTCGGGTTTAAGGACTGGTTCTACCAGGGTTTCATGACGTTTGCCTTCTGGTTCATCACCTGGACCATACTCCTGACGAGCGGAATTACCGCGTGAACCTCTCATGCGCATTGCAGTAGTCCACCGTGACCGGTGCCATTCCCGGAAATGCGGCACCGAGTGTATCCTCTACTGTCCCCGTGTGAGGACGGGAGATGAGACGGTCATCATAGGGGAGGAGAACAAGGCGATCATATCAGAAGAGCTCTGTGTCGGATGCGGGATCTGCGTGAAGAAATGCCCGTTCGAGGCGATCGATATCGTGAGCCTCCCCGAGGAGCTCGAACATGCAACACACCGGTACGGAAAGAACGGATTCGCCCTGTACGGGCTTCCTATCCCGGTGGAGGGTAAGGTTACCGGGATCCTTGGTGCGAATGGTATCGGGAAGAGTACAGCTGTCAAGATCCTCTCAGGCCAGCTCAAGCCAAACCTCGGGGAATTCGAACGGGAAGCCGGGTGGGAGGAGATCCTCAGGAAATATACCGGCACCGAGCTCTTCGATTACCTGAGAACCGTCTCAGAAAAACGGCTGAAAGTGGCGATCAAGCCCCAGTATATCGATTACATCCCCCGGGTCTTTTCAGGAACCCCTGCCGGCCTCCTGAAAACAACGGACGAGAGGGGAAAGCTGGAGGAGTATATCGAAGCACTCATGCTCTCTCCGCTGCTCGATCATGATATATCCACCCTCTCGGGAGGAGAGCTCCAGCGTGTGGCGATCGTGGCCTGCCTTGCCCGTGAAGCAGACTTCTACTTCCTCGATGAGATCACCCCGTTTTTAGACATCTACCAGCGGATGGCCGCTGCCAGGATAATCCGGGAACTGGCTGCCACCCGGCCGATCGTGATCGTCGAGCATGATCTTGCCATCCTCGACATGCTTGCCGACACGGTGCATGTCGTCTATGGAAAACCGGCTGTTTTTGGGGTCATCACCCAGCCGAAGGGGGTGCGGGTCGGGATCAACGAGTACCTTGAGGGATACCTCCCCGAGGAGAATGTGCGGTTCCGGGAATATCCTGTGGTATTCGAAAAAAGGGCACACGAGAAGCATGCCGAACGGGCAACCCTCTTCGAGTTCCCCGCGATGAGCAAGAGTTACGACCGCTTCCGGCTTGAGATAACACCCGGGGAGATTCGAACGGGGGAAGTGCTCGGGGTGGTCGGTGCAAACGGGATCGGAAAGAGCACGTTTGCCCGGCTTCTGGCAGGGGTGGAAGAGCCGGATGGTGGTCCGCTGGATATCGAGACCCGGATCTCTTATAAACCGCAGTACCTGAAAGCTACCTCAACTGACACCGTAGAGTTTTATCTCCGGCAGATCACCCGCTCGTTTGACAGTTCTGGCTATCAGCATGATATTATCGAGCCGCTCTCGCTCGCCCCCCTCCTCCAGTCCTCGATCGACACCCTTTCAGGAGGGGAACTCCAGAGGGTTGCAATCGCGGCCTGCCTGTCAAGGGACGCCGATCTCTACGTGCTGGATGAACCGAGCGCCCATCTCGATGTGGAGCAGCGGGTCCGGATCACACGGATGTTCAAGCAGCACGTTGATGGCAGGGATGCTGCTATCCTTGTCATCGACCATGATATCTACCTGATCGACATGATCAGCGAGCGGATTCTCTTCTTTGACGGTGAACCGGGTGTGACCGGAATGGCCACGGGGCCTTTCGAGATGCGGCCGGGTATGAACCGGTTCCTCTCCCGACTCGGGGTTACCTTCAGGAGGGACAAGAGCGGACGGCCGAGGATCAACAAGCCGGGTTCGTACCTTGACCGGGAGCAGAAATCGAGCGGAGAATATTATTACTACACCGAAGAGTAACCAATTCCAAGAGACATGATGAATAAGAAGTACAATTAAAAATCCACGAACACACTACTCCTCTTGTTCATCATCTTCACGATTGAAGCCCCTGTCAAGGGTTTTGAGGGCAGGCACCGGGAAGCCTGTACCAGTATCACCTTGGAATATGGAAAGCAGAGTGGTGAAACGCAATCTTTCTATATATACATATAGTATATCCTTTCATTCCTGTATTGGAGGATGTGTGTAATGAAGAGAACGATGATTGCGTTAGGTATGATCCTTTTCATGGTTGCGACAATCGGCATTGTTTCCGGGGCCACCTGGCAGGAACTGCATGATGCCGAGTTGAAGACGATGCCCGCATGGCCGACCTGGCAGCAGATGCATGATGCGGAGTTGAAGACGATGCCCACCTGGCAAACCTGGCAACAACAGCACGATGCCGCATTGAAGGCAATGCCGTCTTGGTCAACCTGGCAACAACAGCACGATGCCGCATTGAAGGCAATGCCGTCTTGGTCAACGTGGCAGCAGATGCACGATGCCGAGTTGAAGACGATGCCTACCTGGTCAACGTGGCAGCAGATGCACGATGCAGCTATAAAATAAACGCTGATACCTCGTGCGACAGTAGAACCGGGTAGTCACCCTGAATGGGCAGTATCGGTCTGATACCGCTCCAGAGCATTTTTTTGGATGGTGCATCAGTGGCTGAACGGTGATGGCGCAGCATCAGTATGGTGAAACTACCTCTCTTATTAAAAAATAAGGAATGAAATTCCTGGATGGTCAGTTCAATAAAAGAAGTCAGAGCCCCGCCATCTCAAGAAGATAGAGGAATACCACTATCCCGATACATCCTGCCAGGACGGCAAGCCATTCCGGTATACCCAGAAGTTCATGCACCGTCTCCTTTTGTATTCTGCCGTAATTGAGTATCTTTTTATTAAGGTACGGATACGCCCCGGCAAAGAGACCGGCACCGATAATGAGACCGATAAATCCTCCAAACAGGGCATCAAGGGCCCCCTGACCAACTGCCC
>JAJRBU010000135.1 GCA_028679315.1 Methanoregulaceae archaeon | reverse complement strand
CAGCAGCTCTTTTTTCCATTCGCAGGAACAACAGGGTATAACAATGTGCAGCATGGTGCCCGGTGAAGGAAATGAGCCTTATTGTAAATCGAATGGCCGATTCTTAAATCGAATGGCCGATTCTTAAATCGAATGGCCGATTCTTAAATCGAACCGCAGATTCAGAGGATACTCCTTAATTCAGGACTTGGAATCAGGATTGAGGTCTCCATTTCATAATTCCCGGGGTGCATTCGGAAGACACGGATCATGAAGCCATCGAACCAAGGCAGCACTCCTCACCTATGGTCTGAAAAGACCTTCCACATCCGTGAAAGGGAGCATCCATCCCTGACTCCTCAATGCTGAACACTAATCCTGTCAATCTTAGCAACACTATCATTTCAATCCCTGCAAAACTTATGGAGAAAATTGCGACAATCCGTCGATAACTCACGCCACCATTTCAAAATCTATATCGTTTCCTATACCAATTGAGTATACCAAAATGGTGATTCACAAATGAAGAAAACAACCCTGTTTCTCATAGTACTGCTCGTCTTTTCGACGATGCTGATTGCCGGGTGCACCCAGCAGAAGCCTGAAGTAATACCTGTGACAACCCCGTCGGTTACAGCAGAACGAACGGTTCCACCGCAGATTAATCAGACTGTCGCAAACATCACCGAAAAGGCCAACCAGACTGTGGCCAACATCACCGAAAAAGCCAACCAGACCGTTGCAAATATAACAAACCAGACGAACCAGACCGTTGCAAACATTACCAGACAAGCGAATCAAACGGTGGCAAACATTACCGACAAGACCGTGGCTGAGATCGTTAACAAAACCTAAAACCCTCCTCTTTTTCTATCAGACATGTCCTTGCCTTTTCATGATACTCCTTGAGGGAGAGAGCTCTTACCGAAAAGGCCTTCCTTTCTGAAACAATAGTCCCTGTCTCTTGAATCTTGTCACGCCCGCGGGTTCTCCCGCACCACCTCTTCCGGTACTTTGTCGTCACGGAGCCCGATGTACTTGGGATGGCGGAGTTTTCCATCCGGGGTCCACTCGGTGAAGATGATTTCGCAGACGAGAGTGGGGGTGACAAAATGCTCCCCTCTCTCCGGCTTTTCTTTGTCCGCGAAGGGGGATGGGTTCTGTTCGATTCGGACAAGGCGGGCACCGAGATCCCGGAGGGTTTTGTCAGAAAACCCGATCCCAACCTTGCCGGCATAGAGGAGCGTGGTGCCATCGTAGTAGCCAAGAAGAAGTGCCCCAAAACCAGGCCGGCTCCCTCCCGGATCGGTGTATCCGCCGATGACAAACTCCTGCCGGGTAAGGCACTTGAACTTGAGCCAGTCGGTCGAACGCCGGTGAAGGTAGCGGCCCGATCCTCTCTTGGCAATGATCCCCTCTAAGCCCCTCCTGCAGGCTTCGCGGTAGTATTCGAGACCATCCTCCTGGTGTCCGGTATACCGGAGCGGGTCCCTGAAGGGGATGAGTGCTTTCAGGAGGTTTTTCCTGGTCCGGAGATCGAGGGCAGAGAGATCGAAGCCCTCCAGGTACACCAGGTCGAAGAGGTAGAGGTATACCGTGACCTCGCTCCTCCTGGCCATCTCCCTGTCGCGGATCTGCATCCGTTCCTGCAGGCGCGAGAAGTTCTGGATCTCTCCTTCGAAGGCAACGATCTCGCCATCGGCGATGAACTCTCCCTCCGTGATCGTCTCCAGTGCTTCCACGAGTTCGGGGTAGGTATCATTCAGGACCTTCCTGTTCCGGGAGAGCAACCGGACCCGTTGCCGGCTGCGGAAGACGAGGCACCGTTCACCGTCGAACTTCTGTTCGAAGATCCAGTCGCCGGTCATGGACTGCGGGGATGCGGGGGTGGCGAGCATCGGCTCCAGCCACGGGGGCTGGTTCCGGGCGACGAGTTTGTTCCGCTGCTCTTCGGGCAGGTTTGCGAGAAGGGGATGCATCGGGGATCTGTTGTTTCTCCCTGATTCTTTGAACCATAAATGTTTAGTGTTCAGTACTGCTTCCCGAAAGGAGGGTTATTCCCTCCTCCTTAACAGGGGGTCGGCGTGATCTGCCAGACGAGAAGAACCCATTTGTTCTCCCGTTTTGCGTAGTGAGCCGCGACATGGAACGTCCCCGTTATCCGCTGACCACTCACCGTTACGTCTTCAATGCACCGGTAGGTGAGGATCGCAGCCTCGGGTGACGCCACGACCAGGGCTGGATCGGAGATGATGAATTCGTGCAGAGTAAGTGAGTGTATGAGGGTTGCGAGGACCTCCTTTTTCGAGAACCGGCCAAGGAGGGAAATCTCGAGAAAGTCCGGTGCAAGGAGGACCTCAAGTGCTCTTGAATTCTTCTCCTTCCAGGCCCTCGCCCTGGCTTTCTCGTGGGCAAGGAGAACGGTCGCAAGCTGGGGGGAAGCTTCTGATACTGCAGCCATAGAGAAGAGGTGGAACCGTGAGGGAAAAAGGATATGCCTTACAGGCAGGGGTATGAGCCTTTCCGCTAACCGGGAAATTTTATAGGGTAAAAATGAAAAGTAACGGATAGGAGTTGTCTGCACGAGTTCGTTGGTATTCAAGGGATCTCCGATTATACGATATGGCTGAATCCAGGAAAAGACGAAAAGAAGACTCTTCTGATTCTGTAACAGGGGATCATGAGCCTTCTTCTGATCGAATAGTTGAACTGAACGCTGAGAACGAAGCATTCAGAAAAGAGATCGAACAATACAAACAGAGGGATGCTGAGCGGAGAAGAATCGAAGAATCTCTCAAAGAGAGCCAGGAAAAATTCAGGAGTCTTATCCAGGATACACCTGACGGAATTATCCTGAACGACGACAATGGGGTAATTCTGGAATGGAATGCCGGGATGGAAGAGACTACCGGGATCCAGAGAGCTGATGCTATCGGCAGGACCATCCTTGAAATTGCATCACAATGCATCCCTGAAAATAATAATCCGGAGAATGCCAATACGTGGTTGTCCTCCATCCTCGATGAACTGAACAATAAAACCCCCTGCTCTTCCAGGGATTCTTTTGTTGAAGTATCGATCAGGCGGCCTGACGGGAGTATCCGGATCATCGAAGCAAAAAATTTTGACTTCAGCTTGCAGGGGAGGCATATCTATGGAGGTATTATCCGGGACATCACCGAACGGAGGAGAACCGAAGAGAGCCTGATCGAGAGCAAGGAGGAGTTACGGAACCTGATAGAGAGTCTGGGTGACGGGATCATCATCACCGATGAAGAAGGCCGGATCATCGAGATGAACAAGGCCGAGGAGCGTATCACAGGTCTCGTAGCAGAGGAGGTGCTTGGTCAACCCGTCTGGGAAATACAGGCATCGAGATCCGATGCTGAATGGCATGAACCAGATCCCCGGTTATGGTATCGGAATGTCTGGGACCATATCTTACATGATGAGACGGATCCATTCTACGACAGGGTGTACACTGATCAGCTGAAAACCGAAGATGGCGAGATCCGATACCTTCAGGTAAAAGCGTTCAGGGTCTCCACCAGGAAAGGATTTCGAGTCGGTGCCATCGTACGGGATATCACGGAACAGAAACAGATCGAAATGGCAATCCAGGAAAGCGAGGAGAAGTACCGTACCCTTGTCGAGACGTCTCCTGATGTGATCGTGATACACCAGGGGGGAAAGATCGTCTATGTAAATCCTGCCGTAGTAAAACTGCTCCGTACTGCAAAGAAACCAGAAGATCTGATCGGGATGGATATCTATGACCTGATTCATCCTGATTTTCATTCGATTGTCCGGGAGGTAACCCAAGACGATCTCAATAGCTTACCCCCTGCAACAGAGGAGGTCCAGGTTGTCCGGGGAGATGGCACTATAGTAACTCTGGAGGGAATAGGAACGAGAATCCTGTTCAACGGCATACCCGCAGTCCAGGTGGTAATACGGGATATCACCGATCGGAAATCAGCCGAACTCAGGTTGAAGGAATACACCGGGAACCTGAAACGAAGCAACGAAGACTTGGAACTCTTTGCTTATATCGCAACCCATGATCTCCAGGAGCCGATTCGGGGAATTGTCGCCTATTCACAGCTCCTCCTTGCCGAATGTAAGGCTGAACACAGTGCCCAGACAAAAAAGTACCTGGAAAATATCGCACGCGATGGTCTCCGGCTGAATGATCTGGTAAGCGATCTCCGGGAATACCTCAGGGTGAGGTCCGATGGGAAACCTTTTGCCCCGACAGACATGGAAACGGTCCTAGCAAACATCCTGAACACGCTTCATCGCGAAGTGAAGGAGACCCGCGCTTCAATCACTCATGATCCACTCCCTGTTATCTATGCCGACAGCTCACAGATGACACAGGTCCTCCAGAACCTCCTCTCAAACGCCATGAAATTCCAACAGAAGGGAGTAGTCCCGGCAATCCATGTCTCCGCCACCCCTACCGAGGGGATGTGGCAATTTGCAGTACAGGACAACGGGATCGGAATCCCGGAGGAGTATTTTGAGAAGATATTCATCCTCTTTGAACGCCTATACCCGAGAAATACCTATCCAGGGACGGGTCTTGGGCTCGCATTGTGCAAGCGGATCGTCGAGCGGCATGGGGGGCGGATGTGGGTCGAATCGGAACAGGGGAGAGGCTCGACGTTTTACTTCACCCTCCCTATAAAATCCCCTGAATCTACGATCTGACCATTTTTCCTGTGATTCGGAACCAACCGGGCATACGGTTTCTGGACTATTATCAGAAAAGGACCACTATCCGGCGCCTATAAAAGCAATTACGAGCGAAGTAATGATAGTACAAGTCCACCGGGGAAACGGTTTGTCTGCAGGAAGCTCACAAAGCATGTTCGGTGAGATCCTCACCCTCTTTGCATCGACTGAGGTTTTCATTTACGTGTTCATGGAGATCGTAACCAAGCTGGAGACGATCCAGCAGGTGATCTTCAAGAAGGCAGAGCTGCGCGATTATGCCTCATTTATTGCCATTTTCGGACTGTTCTCGATATTAGGCACCTATCTTGGGATCCCGTGGGAGCATGGGGCTATCAGCAACATCCGGGATCTGGCTCCCATGGTGGCAGGCTTCGTTGCAGGTCCCTATGTCGGTGTGGCAGTCGGGCTGATCGGTGGAGTCCACCGCCTCTCCCTTGGCGGAGACTCCGCCGTTGCCTGCTGCATCGCCACTATCCTTGCAGGGTTCCTCGCTGGCATGGTGAATTGGTACCTGCAGGGAAGACTGCCTGGAATCGTCCCGGCAATGCTCTTTGCCGTGGGAATCGAGCTCCTGCATGGAGCCCTTACGCTGGCACTGGTCCAGCCCTTCTCGGAAGCGGTGGAGATCGTGGTTGCCCTTATCCCTGCCATGATCATTGCCAATTCGCTCGGGGTTGCCATCAGCATCATCGTCATACACAGCACCAAAGAGCTGGAGAAGACTGATACGGCGCAATAACCATGCGGGCTTCAGGAGACCTCCTCTTTTTCCTTGCCGGAATAGCACATATTTAATTCCCCGGCAGGAGAGGAATCAATACATGATCATCAACCAGTTTTTCATCCCTGGTATTGCCCACAGCTCCTATATCATCGCCGGGGACCGGACCTGTGCAGTCGTTGATCCCGCCCGCGACACCGCACGATACCTCGATGCAGCCCGTGATATGGGTGTCCGGATCACCCATATCCTCGAGACGCACCTCCATGCCGACTTCGTCTCGGGTCACCTCGACCTTGCTGAAGCGACCGATGCAGCGATCTATGCGCCCAAGAGCGGGAACTGTGCATTCCCCCACTATGCGGTGTCCGAGGGAACCGAGATACCTCTTGAGGAGATCCGGTTCTCCGTGATTGAGACCGCCGGGCATACCCCTGAATCGGTCTGCTACGTGGCAACCGATACCGCACGGGGAAATTCTCCGGTCTCCCTCTTTTCCGGAGATACCCTTTTTGTGGGGGATGTCGGGAGGCCTGACCTCTTCCCGGGGAGAGCGACAGAACTGGCTTCATCGCTCTACGACAACCTGCAGACCAAGATCATGACCCTCCCTGACGAATGCGAGGTCTACCCTGCCCACGGGGCGGGGTCCCTCTGCGGGCGGTCAATGGCAGCAAAGAGGACCAGTACGATCGGCTACGAGAAGAAGTACAATTATGCCCTCCGCATCGCTCACCGGGAGGCATTTGTCAGGGCGCTCACGTCCGAGATGCCGGCTGCCCCGGACCATTTCGCCCGGTGTTCGGCGATCAATCGGGCCGGGCCTGCCCTGATGCGGAATCTCCCCCGCCCGGTCCCGCTCGAGTCAAAGGCCTTCTTTGAACGGATGAAAGATGAGAGGTCACTCCTCCTCGATGTGAGGAGCTACCAGTCCTTCTCAGGGGTCCATATCCCTGGCGCATGGCATATCGATCTCTCCGGGAACTTCCCCACACAGGCAGGCTGGATCCTTCCCCCCGACAAGGATATCCTCCTTGTCGTGGAGGAGCGGAGGCACGCCGAGGAGGCAGCACTCCAGCTCCACCGGGTCGGGTTCGATCGCGTCGCGGGATATCTCGAAGGAGGGATGCTCTACTGGGGGTCTGCAGGGCTCCCGATCAGCCGTGTCCCGGTTCTCTGTCCTGATGAGGCCCATGCTCTCGTTTCCTCAGGAGATGCTGTTCTCGTGGATGTCCGGTCAAAGGAAGAGTGGGACACTGCCCATGCAGAACCTTCAATCCACATCCCCTGGCATGACCTCCGGACCCGTTATAAGGAGCTTGACCCCTCACGTCACCATATCCTCATGTGCAAGGGGGGGCAGCGGGCGAGTATCGGGGCAAGTATCCTTAAGATGCATGGACGTGGCCATGTCTCGAACCTGGGCGGCGGGTATACGGCATACCGTCGGGCCGGTTATGCCCCGTGATAGCAGGGTTACAGGAATGATACCAGCCCCATCCCGTTTCCGGCTGCGGCAGCTAACCGTGACGCGGTTGTCCTCATTTTTTTTCAGCATCCCTCGATAGGGGCAATCCTCCAGTGCTCAATATGAATCATTGCTTGGACGGCCCTTTTTCACAAATTAAACCTAAAAAAAGCCTTCCAGGCATTTCCGCATGGCATTATTTTATATAGGAGCAGCCCTGAATCTCACCTGTTCGAAAGAGATTCAAGGTGGCATGAATGAATAAAAGAGCAGCGCTCTCACTCATAGGTTTACTGCTGGCTCTGATAATCGTAATGTTTCCCGTCAATGCAGAGAACTCTCCTCCGGAAACAACCTCTGAAACCGCATTCGAGGAAACAACAGAGGAGACCGTTCAGGAGTCAACAGAGGAGGCCGCATTCGAGGATCTCTGGGATGCCCTCATAGACCTCGAGCAGATGATCAGTGATATGGTGTGCGTCATCCAGGCCATGAACGATGAGATCGACCAGCTCCGGCTCCAGAATATCTGGATCCACCCGCTGGTGGCGTATCCGATCGGGCCAGGCGGACCATCAACGACCATGGTAACTACTGGCATGTGCAATACATCCCGCGTCCCCTGCATGCCTGGGGCACTGGAGATCACGGCCAATACGGTCGTCTCCGACCTGGACGAACAGTGGATCATATTCCCATTCGCTGTACCGGATGGGGCAAGCATCACGGGGGTCAGGATCAATTATTACGTCAATGCCTCGGATCCATCCATCACCTATATATCAGCGACACGGCTGACCCAGATGACAACCCCTGACGTGGCGTACGTCATGATGGATGATGAGACCGACCTGACAGGCCCCGGGCCCTTCGATCACACCAGCTATGCATCGTATACCGTGGAAGGGGCCACCCAGCTGGACCTGAAGGTGGTCATTGGTAATCCTGCTGATTCCATCGTGATAGGGGGAATCGAGGTCTATATGCAGCGATGACCTATATTACGGGCATCCCTGTCCCGCTCCAGATACGAGCGGAGGATCATTTTTTATTTTTACAGGGTCTCGAGCCCTGCTGATATCCCTCTCCACCCATAACCGCAGGTAACCCGGCATTGCTGGCAACCACCAGATTCCCTTGCCGTGGCATTACCATGTCCCGGGTGCCGGTTGCAAAACGATTCGGGACGTTGGTTCCAGCCTGGTGCTCTGTCCGGAAGAAGGGTGCTGGCTTGAAGAAAAGAAGGGGATTTACTTTCCTTTCGCGCTTCCAATCACGATCCCGTTCTCGATGTTATAGTACCCCTTGGCATGCTTGATCTGGTAGGTGCGAAGACCTTTTGCCTCGGCCTCGTCTACCTGTTGTCTCATGCTCTGCTGTTCAGCGGCGGAATGGCCATGTATCATGTTCTTGAAACGGGTTTCAGACATCTTGAGACCGCGAACATAGTTGCCATTGGCATCGATACCACGCTCTTCTGCGGTATGCTTCTTTGGATCAAAGTCTCCCATAGTGAGAGCGTTATCTCCAGAGGAGATAATATCGAGCCTATCAAAAAAGTAAACCGTTCCTATTCCGGCTCCGCTCAGCGATGTGCGGGTTCAAAAGCAGGCGGATGGTTCCCCTCATTCCCTGTAGTCCGTTCTTATCGCTCTTTTTTCAGCAGGGTTCCCCGGATAACCTTCCCTATCAAAACAATTTTTATACCAGAAAGGGTGACGTTCCCGCAATGCGACGATGACCTGGTATCTGAAACTCGTTCTGATTGTAGTGCTGGCGACCGCGATACTGAACGGTCCGTCATCGGCATGGGAGGCCGGACTCTGGCAGGAAGGGTTCAAGACGTTGGGAAGCGATACTCCTGCTGCGAACGGAACAGAGACAGAACTTCTGCCGATATCCCATGGGTTCCCTCTTATTGCTTATGATAATACCACTTCGACGACTCCCAGCACTCCGGTGGAAATTGTCCTTCGTGCAGCCGATCCTGACGGCGATGTGATCGTTTTCAACATCGATGTGGCTCCTTCTCATGGGACCGTGGGATTCAGCACCACTGATATGGTTGTCTACATCCCTGAACCAGACTTCACCGGCACTGACACGTTCCTGTTCAGCGCCCATGACGGATACTGGGATTCCAGCCCTGCCACTGTCTCAATTACCGTCGTGCAGGATCAGCCATCCCTCTGCTCCCATTCCTTCTATGGGACAGTGACCATTGATGGTAAACCTGCCCCTGAATACGTGACAATCATCGCTACAGGGGATGGGGTCATCCCTAACCTCACCGGAAATCCCGTGACAACGCAGGAAGGAGGGAACTACGGTGCTGCCGGTGACCCTGGAAATAATCTTGTCGTGGAGGGATCCATTCTGAATGGCACT
>JAJRBU010000261.1 GCA_028679315.1 Methanoregulaceae archaeon | reverse complement strand
AAGATCCCCGGTGTGTTGTTGCTCTTTATTATTGGCCTTATCGCTTCATATCTTTTAAATTGGGAGTCCCTAGGGGTTGCATTGGTGGGATTCATCCCTGCAGGGTTGCCTACGTTTTCAGTCCCGCAGATGAATCCCGATCTGATATTCCTTGTCATACCTGCCTCTATTGGAATCGCCTTTGTATGCTTCTCGGAATCTGTGTCCATCGGTGATGAGGTGGCAGAGAAGCACAATGACGAGGTGGATCCCAACCAGGAGTTGATTGCCGTGGCGGTAACCAACATCGGCTCGAGCATTGGCCAAGGGATAGGGACGGGGGTTAGCATGTCTGCCACTCACATTGGTGACAATAGTGGCTCCAGGTCCCAAATGACCCTCATCGTTGCAGGTCTGACGGTATTGGGCACGTTACTCTTCCTGACAGGCCTATTCTACTATCTTCCTGAGTTCATTCTGGGCGTTATCGTCATCTTCGCAGTGAAAGGGGCTTTGAAGGTAAGGCTGCTGGCAACCTATTATGGGACGTGGCGAATCGACTTCTATTGCGCCATACTAGCATTATTTGGGGTACTGGTTTTCGACGTACTGGTAGGTTTATTGTTAGCAATCATCATCGCCATCGGCCTGGTCATCTTGAGGATTAGCAATGAACGAGGTACCCTACTGGGTCAGATGCCTGACGGTCGGTTCATGGATCTCAGCCTGCATCCGGAGGCCAGGGAGATAGAAGGGGTGAGAATCCTCCGGCTGAACATCACCATGTTCTACGCTAACGCACCCACGATAAAGAAACGCTTGCTCGATCTAATTCGAGAGGACCCGCGGCCGAAGGCAGTAATCATAGACATGGAAGCCCACTACCTCCACCTCGACATCAGCTCAGTTCGCGTCCTTGAAAAAGTAGTAAAGGAAGCACAGGAGAAGGATGTGCAGGTAACGTTCGTCGGTGTGAATACAGTGACGATGAGTGACATGGAGAAACAGGGACTGGTTGAATTGGCTGGCAGGGATCGTTTCAAGGAGACCATCCAGGGGGCTCTCCTTGACGTGGGGGCCTCCTGAGCGAGGTCGAAAACTCCCCCAAATTGACTTCCAACTCCCTGTCTCACCGGGGTGTCTATTTCGACCTCCTGCAGCAACAGAAGCACAAAGGGTGGCGATGATTTCCGTACCTATCTCATCGACAGGCTCTGAGATCGCTGAATTAACAGCTACCAATCAGGTTCGTCGTGGATAACAACGCGATTTTTCCTTTCCATTGTTTGGTCATACTCTCTTCTTGAGATAAGGAATAATCGACACTCGTCAAATACATATATAAAACTAAATGTATGACCAAATTTGCCCAGATTTTCTCCTTGATTATTTAATTATCATCTAATACAATCATGTAGGTATGACATCTGTTCCACCAGGTATCGCCTCGCCGGATGAGATTAAGACCCGGCTTGGCACTTTAAAATTCTTCGATGGCTTCCCTGACCGCCTGACTGTTGAGAAGCTCTTCGACAACCTGGATTTCCAGAGGGCGGTACAGGCATACTTACTCGGGCTTGCCCCGGTGAGCCAGGCTGCAAATCGCAAGGGAATCCTCGAGGTGGGTCCGGCTAACACGACGGTGCCGATCTTCGAACAGATGATGACCCCGCAGTCGATCTTTCTTACCCCCAACAATAACACTCCCTACACGTGGTTCTGGCTCGATCTCCGCAACGGCCCCCTCGTTCTCGAAATCCCCCCAAAGGTCCTTGGTTTGATCGATGATATGTGGTACAAATTTGTCACCGATTTGGGTATCATGGGACCCGACAAGGGCCTTGGTGGAAAGTACCTTCTCCTGCCTCCCGGCTATAAGGGCGAAGTGCCGGAAGGTTACGTTACCCTCCGTATGGCGACATTCAGCCTATGGGCCGCGTGGCGGACCTTCCTTGAGAACGGCGACCCGAAACCCGGTGTTGCTATGGTCAAGAAATATACGAAAATATATCCCTTATCCCAGGCTGCCAATCCTCCTGAATTAAACTTTGTGAACGTGTCTGGCAGGGAATTCTGTACCGTTGCCCCGGCTGATTACATGTTCTGGGAATATCTCAACCAGGTTGTCCAGGAGGAACCTGTTGAGTCGGTCGATTCTGTTACCCTCGGTTTCTACGCCTCGGTAGGAATCCGGAAAGGTAAACCATTTGCCCCCGATGCAAGGATGAAGAAAATCCTGACCGAGGCCGCAACAGTCGGAGATGCAACCGCACGTGCTATTGCCTACCGGTGGCGCATACCGGAAGGCTATTTCTATCCGGAGAGTGCGTGGCGCACCGGTTTCCTCGGTGGCTACAAGTTCGAGGACAACGGGGCACTCATTCTCGATGCCCACTCATTCTTCTTCTTCTATGCGACCGGCATAACACCAGCGATGGATTCAAAGATGATCGGAATGGGATCGCAATATATGGCAGCATTCATTGATTCCAGGGGCAACCCGCTTGACGGAGGGAAGAATTACAAGCTGCACCTGCCACCCAACATCCCTGTCAAGGACTTCTGGTCGGTAATCCTGTACGACACCCATACGAGGTCTATGCTCCAGACTGGCCAGAAGTGGCCGGCAGTCAGCAGCCAGAGCAAGGGACTACTGGTCAATGGAGACCGGTCAATCGATATTTATTTCGGACCCAAAGCACCTGCCGGCAAGGAAAACAACTGGATCCAAACCATTCCCGGCAAGGGCTGGAACACGCTCCTGCGGCTCTATGGTCCGCTCGAGCCGTGGTTTGATAAGACCTGGCGTCCCGGTGAGATTGAGCTCCAGCCGGGATAGGGGATCGTAAATCAGACAGGGAATGAGAGCATGAGTTCAACAGCACATCTGCACTTCGGAGATAATCCCTTTATTTTTTTGTTCCTCACGGCTGCACTGGATGAACGTTCTCGTCTTGTTCCAGGATTGCTGATATGGTGGTGGTGCGATCCAGTTTTCCTACCTTCTCCTCGATACCTGCTGCCCGTAATACATCCCTGACCTGCCATGATGCATTCGCGAGGCGGAGAGTTACCCCTCTCCGGTCGAGATCTGCAATGAGATCGCGAATCATATCTACAGCAGTCACATCCGTAATCGGGGATAAGTCGAGATCGATAATCGCGAGATGAATTGGTCGTTGCTCCAATGCAAGTGCTTTCAAGAAATTCTCTTTGAAACTCTCCGCATTGGCAAAGATCAGGGGGGCATCTATCCGGAAAATAAATACCCCGGGAACCACCTTATTTTCAGGGTGACGAGCAATACTGCCGAACAGATTCGTGTCAGGGATCCTGCCGACAACCCCCATGTGCGGGAAGGTAAATCGGTACAATATCTCGATAAGGGAGAGCGCGGCACCAATCAATACCCCGGAAAGGATTCCGAATAGTAATACGCCCCCGAACGTGATCAGGGCGATGTAGATCTCTGTTTTGTTGATATGGCCGATCCGGACAAGCCCTGCGATATCGACCATCTTGAACACCGCCACGACAATCAGTGCGGCGATAACCGGCTCTGCAAGATAGTAAAAGAATCCGGTCAGGTACAGGACGACGAGAATGGTGACCCCTGCAGCGATGGCCCCGGCCAGCTGAGTCTGTGCATTGTTCCGGTCATTGACCGCGGTCTTTGAGAAACTCCCTGAAATGGGGAATCCCTGGCCGATGCCAACCGAGACGCTGCTCGCCCCGAGTGCAAGGAGTTCCTGGTTATTGTCAATTTCGTAATCATGTGCCTTTGCATAGGTCCGGGCAATGGTGCTGAGCTCAACAAAGGATAGGACAAAAAGGCCAATCGCAAGCGGAAAGACGAGTGCCACATCACCGAGTGAGAACACCGGCATTCCCAGCTCCGGGAGTCCCTGGGGGATTGTCCCGACGATCTCTACTCCCTTCTCTTCAAGTCCTGTCAACCATACCAGGATGATAGAGAGCACAACTACGATAAGGGAACCCGGGAGACGCGGAAACTTGTGTTCCAGGGCAAAAAAGAGGAGGAGCGACACGATACCAAGGGCGAGTGCATAAAGGTTTGTTTCTGGTATATTTTGCAGGATGAAGATGATTTTTTGGAAGAAGGGGGAGGGAGCCCCCGAAAGTCCAAGCAGCTTGGGGATCTGGCTGACGATAATGACAATCCCCGTCCCGACCAGGAAGCCTTTCATGACCGGACCTGATATCAGGTTGACGAGGAAACCAAGCCGAAGAAGCCATGCACCAACCGCTATAACGCCGACAAGAATCGCCGTAAGGGCGACAATCCCCGCGTATTCTGCAGGACTGCTGATGACCATGGCGGCAAAGAAGGTCGCGACCATGATTGATTCAGAGGAACTGGGGCCAATGGCGGCATGCCGGGAGGTTGCAAAGAAGAAGTAGGCCAGGGGTGCCATGATTCCGGCATAGAGGCCGTATTCTGGGGGGAGACCGGCAAGGGTAGCATAGGCCATGTTGTCCGGGATGGCAAAGGCAGCGAGGGTCAGCCCGGCAATGAGGTCAAATTTCAGCCATTTTTTGTCATAGGAAGGAAGCCACTGCAGGACTGGCATGATGGCAAATACCCTTCGTTTTGCCGCTTCCAGCGAGATTCCCCTGCTGTTCATGATATCCACGCACTGTTTCTTTTCAGGTCCTGGATGGACCCTTGAGCATCCTACCAGTGTCTGGGTATGGAGCAATTATCATTGTTTCGAAAATAATCAGAGCGTAACTGGGTCGGCTGCTTGTCACTTTTCCGTGACAGGAGCAGAATTGGATGAATTGGATGAGACGGTGGGCACGGATATGATATATCCAGTCCGGCCGCCACAGGTATGATCGCCTGGTAGGGAGGTATAAACTTGATGATAGGGGTTGTATCGATTCTTTCTCTCATTCGATCATTCAAAAATAACTCTGAAACGCCTTATATTCGTTGTTCAGCATACAATCTTCTTTTATATATCAAAGAAGAGATACCAAAACATCTATGCCCGCTGATAATGAGCAACAAGAGACTGATGCGGTGTGTCAATCTGATGATACA
>JAJRBU010000264.1 GCA_028679315.1 Methanoregulaceae archaeon | reverse complement strand
CCCGTCAGTCTCCAGGATACATGTCTGGGTGATATCGGCAATGTATGAACGAGCACCCGTAACCAGTGTTGCACACAGAGGTGTATGGTAGTATTGGGATGAACACGAAGTGAGATTTTGACAAGACCTAACTGTTCGACCCGAAGGACTGGAACTCAAACAACCTCTAAGCAGACCTTCTCGAGACACTCGGCCGGGAGGGGGAGGAGGGAGCCGTGCCGAACGATGGCGAGCACCCTTCCCTGACAGTGTAGCCCACAATCCCCCAAAACGGCCGAAACGACCACGCAAGCCCCCTCAGCACGTTTGTTGGGCTTTTAGCAGTACAGGTCTTTCCCATAGTATTATTGACCAGAGGTGGCACAGAATAATTCATGAGATTGCCGCACAAGCTCACCATACTTTTCATCGCAGTCCTTGGTATCATCGTTCTCTGCTCGATAGTGCCGGCAGCAGCCAGCGTTCCCTCAGTTATCATCACGGATTTTGAGGTTACTCCTGCAGTCCTCCTGCCAGGTGAGCAGGGGATCATCAGCGTGACGGTCAGGAATACTGCTGACAAGGCATCTCTCACCCAGTCCTATCTCTCTGATACGACCGAGACCACCACGAATATTGATATCAATGCGCCGATCGACAGCGTCACGATGGTGGGAAACGGGATCCAGGTGCTCAGCGAGGGGTATTACCGGGTTGGCGATATCGGTCCGGGGCAGTCGATCCCCCTCTCATTCCTCATCAAGGCACCGGCTGAGAGCGGGATCTACTTTCCTGAGATCTGGATCCGGGTCTCGGATGCCCGGAGCCTGAAATATCCGATCCCGGTGAACGTGAACAGCGAGGTGGCGATCCAGAAGAGACCCCAGATCAGTCTAGAAAAGCAGCTGCCTGCAAGTGTCACTCCCGGGGATGATTTCAATGCGACGATCCTTCTTGAGAACAACGGCCAGGTGTCCGCAAGCAATCTGAAAATTTCAGTGAACTCCTCCACGCCATCCATTACTGCAACGACTCCCGGCACCTTTCATATCGAGAGGCTGAGCCAGGGGGAGAGCCAGATGATCGCCATGGTGTTTTCTACTGACCGGAATGCACCGCTCGGACTCCGGCCGGTCACCCTCCTGATCGAATACCAGGAACCCGATGGGACATTCCAGAACCAGGTCGAGACGCTTGGCGTGAATATCCGGGGCAAGGCCCAGGTGGACATCTCCCAGATCACCACGGATCCGGCCACGATCCAGAAGGGGGACCAGTTCACCCTGATCATCAGGATTGAGAACACCGGCACCGATGATGCACGGTCGGTGAATGCTAAGATCGACATCCCGCTCTCGGGCACAAAGGAGGCATTTGTCGGAAAGATTGAACCCGGCAATGATGCCCCGGCACCCTTCAACCTGCAGGCCGATCAGTCAGGAGATATCCCGTATACCCTGGTGATCCAGTACGAGGATGACTACGGACCGGGCCAGGAGAGTGAGGATCTCCACCTGAACGTGTACGGGAACAACAACACGGCTCTGGTCATTGGGGCGGCGGTCCTCCTTATCGTTGCCGGAATCATCGGGTACTGGTATTTCATCAGACGTCGTAAACCGGGAACCGGCAATGTTTGAGGAGTCAAAGGTCGCCTTCTTCCTTGCGAAGCGGTCGATTGTGAGGGGAAACAAAGGTACCTTGTACCTCACGATCCTCATTATCGGGATGGTATTTGTGAACCTGATCTTCCTCCCCTCCATTATTTCCGGGGTGGCGGTGCTGTTCAACCAGCAGACGATCGATTACAGTTACGGGAACCTGGTGATCGAACCGAAGAAAAACCAGGTATATATCGATCAAGCTGACGAGCTCCAGAGAAAGATTGAACGGATTCCCGGCGTGACGGGGGTCTCTCCCCGGTATCTGAGCGGGACTACGATCGTCTACAAGGGAAACGAGGTTACCCCGATCCTGTATGCGATCAATCCGGATGATGACCGGAGGGTGCTGAAGATCGCGACAAAAGTCGCCAGCGGGGAGTACCTGGCGGATGGCGATACCGATCAGATCGTGATAGGCTACCGGCTGGCGGGGAACTACGATGAGCGACTTGACGTGATTCCCTCTCTTGGCGGTGTGGATGTGGGGAAGGTGGTCGATGTCACCTACAACAACGGGGTGACCCGGCAGTACCGTATCAAGGGGATCATCAATTCCGATTCCTATGATGTAGACTCGAATGCCTTCATCACCAACAACGAGTACGAGTCGGTGTATGGGCTTGAGAACCAGGCAAACCAGATGCTCGTCCGGACCGAGGAGACCGGGAACGAGGATGCGATGCGAAATACCCTGATGGCGTTTGGGGTACAGGAGAAGATATGGACCTGGGAGGAGAAGTCTGCCAATTTCCTGAACCAGATCATCGGCTCCTTCAACATCATCAACTTTATCGGGACGGTCGTGAGCCTGGTGATTGCCATCGTGGTCATCTTCATCGTGATCTTCATCAATACGGTCTACCGGCGGAAGCAGATCGGGATTCTGAAAGCGATCGGGATCGACCGCTCGATCATCATCAAGTCGTACCTGTTCCAGGCCCTGTTCATCTTTGCCATCGGGACACTCGTCGGGAGCGGGTTTCTGGTGCTGATCCTGCAGCTGCTTGCGGCAAACCCGATCGTGTTTCCCGGGGGCCCGGTCGCCCCGGTGGTGGATGCGATGCTGATTTTCCGGTCGATGGTGAGTCTCCTTGTTGTCTCCCTCATCGCCGGGTACGTCCCTGCATGGATCACGACACGAGAGGATATCCTCTCCGCGATCAGGGGTTGACATGATCATCGGAACCGATCTCAAACGATACTACGGTCTTGGTGCGGTGCAGGTCCGGGCTCTCGACGGGGTGTCCCTGAAAATACAGAAAGGGGAGTTTGTCGGGGTGATGGGACCAAGCGGAAGCGGGAAGTCGACCCTGCTTCATATGCTCGGACTTCTTGACCGGCCCACCAGCGGATCGCTCCTGATTGACGGGGTCGATGTGGGAGCCCTCGATGAACGGGCCCGGACGGTGTTTCGCCTGCGAAGGCTCGGATACGTCTTCCAGGATTATGCCCTGGTCCCCGAGCTGACCGCCAAGGAGAACGTCTATCTCCCCTCGATGGCCCGGGGGATGACCCCCCAGGAGTGCACGCTGGTCTGCAGCGATATCCTCGGGGTCGTGGGGCTTGGCGACCGGGTCCACCACCTCCCCTCCCAGTTGTCCGGCGGCGAGCAGCAGCGGGTGGCAATCGCCCGGGCGCTCGTGAACCGGCCGGCCCTCCTCCTCGCTGACGAACCCTGTGCCAACCTGGATACCCGGAACTCCACGGTGATCCTCGACCTGTTCAGGAAGCTGAACCACGATCTCCACCAGACGATCGTGATGGTCTCCCACGAGGAATGGCACAAGAGTTATTTTGACCGGATCATTTCCATGAGAGACGGGGTGATTGAGATGGATGTACAGGGTAGACCGGAGGGGGATTCCGGAGGTGAACCCTCCGGATAATCCCGGCAGTTTATCAGGGTTAAGAATTACAGGAGGGAATTATGTTCCCTGCATTGAGTCCCCTTACATGGAATCATCCCGGAGGATTCGCAGGCGGTCTTCTGATTTGAATAGTTCTGGAAGCATTCTGGTCTCTCAATTTGTTTCTGACCGGGAAACAAATTGCCGTGAATTCATCCCCCCTTCCCCTGCTCCCTCCCGACAAACAACGGAGCCTTTGATACCGGGGTTGTCGGCAAGGTGAGCCTGAGGTGGATCGAGCAGAGCCCGATGCAGTATGGGTTCCAGTTCTGGATCGTCAACCAACTCGCAGCCCTTCCGATCAAAAAAGTCTTCGATGCCTACCTGTTCCATGGCGGTTCCAGGCTCAATCCCCTGGGGGCCCGGGTCCTCGAATGATACC
>JAJRBU010000220.1 GCA_028679315.1 Methanoregulaceae archaeon | reverse complement strand
AAGGAGCGGATCTGGTTATCGGATCCCGGTTCAAAGGAAAGATACTCGATGGGGCGATGATTCCCCTTCACCGGTATATTGGCAATCCGCTTCTTACCTGGGTCCTGAACAGGGTCTTTGGGACCGGTTTTTCCGACACACACAGCGGATTTCGAGCCATCCGGGCAGATTCCCTCAAAAAGCTGAACCTGCAGAGCTGGGGGATGGAATTTGCATCCGAGATGCTGATCAAGGCCTCACGCGAAGGGCTGAAGATCACCGAGGTTCCCATTACCTATTACCCGCGAGCAACCCCTTCAAAGCTGAGCAGTTACAGCGATGGCTGGAGACACCTCCGGTTTATCCTGCTCTTAAGACCAATGCCATTCCTGACCCTCCCCGGGGTATTTTGCACCGTTTTTGGATTTATACTGATGGCCGCATTCTACACCTCGGCAAATAATCCGGACGGCCGGACTCATTCTTTTATTCTCGGGACTATCCTCCTTACGGGGGGGTTCCAGCTCCTGCTCTCCGGGATGGTGATCAAGGTCTATTCTGCAGTGCACGGGTTTGAGAGGCGGGAGGGACTAGCCGAGCGACTTCTTAACTACCAGACCCTTGAAAAATTCCTGGTCGCCGGATCGGTGCTGGTGCTTACCGGGCTGATCATCGGGATATTCATCCTCTGGGGTTGGATGAAGACAGGATTCGGTTCTCTTTACCAGATTACGAATGCCGTTTTATCGCTTTCTCTTGTGATAATCGGGCTTGAGATCGTTTTTATGGCGGTATTCATCAGCATGATGTGCCTGAACGATGATAATCCGTCCTAGCGGGTGATCCGATGCGTATTGCCTACGTCTATGATGCGGTATACCCCTACATCCTTGGCGGTGTCGAACGACGGGTATGGGAGCTATCGCACAGGCTTGCGAAACGCGGACACAAAGTCCATCTCTATGGAATGCAGTGGTGGGATGGCGAGGCGGATATCGAGAGGGATGGGGTGATGCTTCATGGGACCTGCAGACCTGTTCAGCTGTACCGCGGCGGGAAAAGAACCGTTTCCCAGGCTGTCAGATTTGGAGCCAGCGTAATTCCCCACCTCACGAGGGAACGGTTCGATGTTATCGATTGCCAGCAGTTCCCGTACACGTCGGCCCTCGTTGCAGTGCTCGCTTCCCGGATCTCCAGATCTCCGCTGGTCATCACCTGGCACGAGGTTTGGGGGGACTACTGGTATGAGTATCTTGGGGCTGCGGGGGCTGCAGGGAAGCTGGCTGAACGGATTCTTGCCCGGAGGAGTGATCATCCTGTTGCGGTATCAGAAACAACGCGGGCGGGTCTTCTGTCGGCTGGAGTGCACAAACATGTCGGGATTATCCCCAATGGTATCGATCTTCCGGAGATCGACCGTATTCGCCCTTCAGGAACTGATACTGACATGGTATTTGTAGGAAGACTGATCCGGGAGAAGCATGTCGACCTCCTTATTCGTGCAATTGGCATCCTGAAAGAGGGGGAGCCGGGCATCCGCTGCCTCATTATCGGTGACGGACCTGAACGGGCTCTGCTTGAAGAACTTGTAGAGTCATGCGGAGTCCGGGAGAATGTTCGTTTTACCGGATTTCTGCAGAATTCGGGGGAAGTAATCTCCCGGATGAAGTCGTCCCGCGTGTTTGTCCTCCCCTCCACCCGTGAGGGATTCGGTATTGCCGCGCTGGAGGCTCTCGCCTGTGGCCTTCCGGTTATAACGACCGATCATCCTGCAAACGCGAGCAGGGAATTTGCTTCAGGAGGTTGTGGGAGGCTCGTGAAACTCGATCCCGGGGATCTCGCACGGGTACTCGCAGAGGTGCTCTCCTCTTCGGGGATAAACAGGGATACCTGCCGGATGCGGGCATCCTCCTACGACTGGGATGCAGTTACCGACAGGATCGAGGATTATTATGCCGGTATCATATCAGGGAGTGTTCAATGACCCTGTCCTTTGGTTGAACTATTGGGATCAAATAATAATAAGTATCAGTAGGATGCAGTGACAGCTAAGTATCTGCAGGATGGATTCGCATGAAGCGGACAATATTGCTAGCTATCGTTTTGGGATTGTGCCTGATCTGCTCTGCGGTAACCGCATTGCCGGTAATAACAGCAACAATATCGGCGAATGCTTCGGGGCAAAACATCAATCAGTATGCCGTCAACTCGATTGTCAGCCAGGGCGGGTCTGTGGCGGTTACCCAGACCATCGATCTTTCATCGTATGGAGCAGCGTCGCTGTTCCAGAACGCGATCAACAGGGTTGAAGGAGCCGGCACCGGGAGCCAGATACGGCAGGGTATTTCCTTATCAGGCCTGGCACCTCTCCAGGTACAGGATCAACATAATTACGCATCTGTCGCCGGTGGTCCTCTCACCCATGTAACACAGGAGAACCGGGCATCGGGTGGTGCAGGGGGGAGTTCGCTCTCCCAGTTCCAGAAGAATGAAATTTTCTGGGCAAACGGAATCAGGGGGGTGCCGTTTCAGAACAATAGTGCTACAGGCACCGCTTCGTTCCTCGAACGAATACAACAGAACATGGAATTCAACCTGGCGTAATTTCCTTTTTTTAAAATCAGTGGCTATCTTTTTACCCCTTATGACCCGAGGGTGAATTAGGTATTATCGGATACAAGGATGTGGATGAGGCACCCGGTACTGCTTGTTGCCTTTTAAAATCTCTTTTTTTTGAATTTAATTCTTAACGATTTTACAAACGTTCAGAGACCTCCTGGGGAGAAAGCACACGCATTACCTAAAATTATCAGGGGATATCAGAAGAGAACGTCGGTTTCCATCTTGGTAATATAGGAAATTCGGATTGTATAAGGGAGACGACCGAGATATATAATAGGTGGATCCGGATAAATCAGGTGAACCAGCTTATTCCAGGTCATCCTATGATACTTCGAAATCTTTAAAACCTGCAGAAAGAACAAATCTCCTTTGTATTGTTGGGGGAATTCATCTCTTACAACTTTACAGGAGTGATGAAACCAGATGAGATATCTTTTATTTACAGCTTTGGCACTTGTGTTGCTGGTGGGGGCAGCATCTGCCCTTCCGAGCGAAGTCACCCAGACCATCGTTGCAACGGCAAGCGGTGGCGACCTATCCCAGGAAGCCTACCAGTCCGCGGAGGTTGCCGGTGAAGGTGCAGTGCTGACCCAGGGGATTGAAGTCTCTGCTGAAGGCACCGGGGAGGTAGCACAGGAGGCCGATAACTATGGGTATGCTGATGGGGCAGCCGCTGAGGTGACCCAGGGTATCACCATGGAAGCAAGCGGGGAGAATGTGTACCAGAACCCGGTTACCTATGGTAACTATGCCGAGGTATTTGGCGAGGGGGCGATCCTCGGCCAGTATATGGCGCTTGCTGGTGCCGCAGAAGATTACCTCTACCAGTATGCCCAGAACGACGCATGGACGGTTGGCGATGGAATCGTCAACACCCAGGGTGTCGCCATAGCAGGAGCGGCTGGCGGGGATATCAACCAGTATGCATACAACGATGCATCCGTCTTTGGTACTGGAACGACCACCACCCAGGGAATTGCCATGGCGGCAACTTCTGTCGATGGCTGGATCTATCAGGACGCATGGAATGATGCCGATCCTGATGCCGGATCGTTGGCAGATCAAAGTATAGCGCAGGCAGCATCAACAGCTGGCGATATTGACCAGGATGCTTTCAATTATGCCTACTTCTATGGTAACGGGGCAGTAGCATTCCAGGCAGTGAGTATGGATGCCGATGCCGGGGGCTATGCCGACCAGTATGGCTACAACTATGCCGATATGGGCGATTATGACACGATCATGGTCGATCAGTCTGCAACGCTCAATGCTGTCGCGGGGACGTGGATCTGGCAGGAATTCTACAACGACAACGAGTATGCCGGAAGCAACACGGTGTCGGACCAGGCCATCACCATGAGCGGTACTGCCGGGACGTGGATCGATCAGTACCTGGGCAATTTATTCTGGGACTGGGGTACGGTTTCCGATGTCTCCCAGGTA
>JAJRBU010000196.1 GCA_028679315.1 Methanoregulaceae archaeon | reverse complement strand
CTGACACCTTCACCCTTCCCCCCGTTTCCCCCGAAATGACCGACTTGCTCAACCGGTTTATCCGGATCACCGAAGCCATGAAAAAGAACGACCGGCTGATCGACCTATGCCAGGGTTACCCCTGCCGGTGGGACGATCCGATCTTGGTCGAGAGTCGTCGACTGGCGGACGAACTCGCAACCGTCCAGGAGGAACTCGACCGGATGCTTGACGCCGACCTGGAGATCGTGACCGACTGCCAGGAGGCAAACCCGTGACAACTTACTGGAACGTTTACCGAACGACGAAAGACACCGACGGGGCAGAATTCTGTTATCAGGTTGACGTTTTCCGCCAGGGGGGCGAGATCATCCGCCAGATCACCGGGAGCGAAGCGAACCGGATGTACCAGGAACACCTGGAAAGTCAGCGGGGGTCGCTTGGACCCCCCGAAGAAGATACCCTGGAGTCGTTATCGAAGAAGATCGACGAACTCCAGGAGGGGCTGGATCGGGTTTACCGGGAAGTCCAGCTAGCGATCCAACTGCTACATGCAGGGAGGTAATCCGTGTCAAATAATCAGCAGGTTTTTACTTTGTTTTTTATCCCCTTCGATCATGTGCCGATGTCAACAGTCAACGTGTTTGAGACGATCATCGAAGCGGATCGGTTCATCGTCGAACACTACAAACGACTCAGTCAACTCTTCCCGGAGTCGTTCCCGAAACTGCCAGAGATCGAAGGCATCGACAATCTCGAAAAACTCCAGCTTTACGTCGACTGGCTCTATGATGTCCAGAAGTCGGGCGCGCCTTTCGTTTGCGGAATTTTCCGGGGAAACATCGGCGGAACGTTTCGGAAGATCGGGTTCGGCTTCGACATCTTCGAATTTATTCACGTAATCTGGACGCACTACAACAAGGAGGCAACACCAAAATGGACGAAATCAATCAAACGAGAACTGGAAGGAAAAGGAAGCTGAGACCGGGGGAATATTACAAGACTCGCGCCAACTCCAGATATACCGGAGTCGTGATGCTCGAAAAAGCCGGGGACGCCCAAAAGGTGACCCGGCTCATTCGACGCGAACTCCGCCTGTCGATTCTCATGATCCAGACGGAATGCAAGACTGGAATCTTACCGACTTATATCCTTTATCTTCGCGACGAAGATATCCCGGCCTACCGTGACCGGGTGATCGAAATCGTCGAAGGTGCCGTGGAGGCTTATCTGGATGACAACACGAAAACCGAACTCCTCGAAATCCTCGCCAGCGTCTAAACCATCGGTCGAGATCGTCTCGATCGGTGAACTCAGGCCAGACCCACTAAACGCCAACCGGCACACCCTTGCAGGTCACCGGATGGTCGAAAAGTCGATGGAACGGGTCAAGTTTGGTCGTCCAGGACTGGCGGCGGCAGATGGGACTGTTATCGCCGGTAACCTTTCCGTTCTGGAGGTCGCGGGGGGTGACCTGGGAGCGGACGAGGTCATCATCGTGCGAACCGATGGATCCCGCCCGGTGGTACACGTTCGGACTGACATCGAAGCCGGTTCGCCCGAAGCGATCGAACTGGCACTCACGGATAACCGGTCGGCGGAAATCTCCCTGGATTGGTCTCCCGAAATGATCGAACGTTACCGGGTAGAACATCCGAACATCGTCGGTGGCTTGTGGGATCAAAAAGCGATCTTGGAAGTCCAGACCGCCGACGTTCAGATCCCCGTAACCGGCGAAGAGCAAGAGACCTGGGACAAAAAAATCGGTTACGGCAGAATCCTTGCCGCTCATACCGGGATCGTTGCCGGTTTCGGTCGCTACGCGGCCCTGGTGCCGGCAGACTTGGTCGACCGGATCATCGAACTGATAAAAGCAAACTACGGGGAAGACGCAGACGAAGCGCTCCCCGTTTTCCTTGCTGATATGTTGACCCATTATTTAGGCGGAGTCTGGCCTCCAGAAAAAGAAGGAAACGATGAAAAAGCAAACGATTGACGGGAAAACTTTCCGGCTACATGGCAATTATTACGAATGGTTGCGTTGGAATCCGGTCACGAAGAAGCACGAAACCGTTACCCTTCAGCGTTACCTGTGGGAACGGGATCACGGGCCGATCCCGGACGGATTCGACGTTCACCATAAGAACCTTGACCCCTTAGACAACCGGGACGAAAACTTCGAACTGCTCCCCACTCTCGCCCACCGCTCTCTTCACATGCTGGAGACCTGGAAACGGAATCACCCCGAAACCGTGAAAAACTGCGAGGAATGCGGGAGTCCTTTTGGCGTTCCCTGGAATGTCAAAGTGCAGAAACGCTTCTGTTCGGACTTCTGTCAAAACAAAGCGTACAACCGAGTCCGACTCGGTCGCTACCACGCTAAAAAAGGAATCTGAAATGTCACCCTTGAAAGTAGCTTTGTTTACATCGTCAAAAGCAGAAACATCGTACTCGACCCGTGTTCTGGAGCAACTTATAAAAATCAACGGGCTCGAGCTTGTACCAGACCCAAAAGACCCGGACTCGGTCGATGTCTTTTTATGCTCTAATCACGATCCCTCTGCGGAACAAATCGCCTATGTCCGCAAGGCTCGAAAACTGGCAAACAAGGGGACGAAAGGTCAGGTCGTGATCGCTGGCGGTTTCGAGGCGTTCGGTGGGGAATATCTCCTGAACTATGCCGATTATCTGGTTGTAGGGGAAGGCTTCAACTTTTTTGAACGCCTCGGAAAGTGCAGGAACACGGACGAAGTCCGGGAGCTGGCGGACCTCCCCTACTGCTGGACGAAAGACAAAAAACGGGTCGAACCGTCGACCGACGTTTACTACGATCAACTGCCCCTGGCGAAGACCGGCGAAAAGACTTATTACTACCTTGCGGGGCGTGGGTGTACTTACAAGTGCGCTTTCTGTGAGACGGGTTTCGCATACCCGGCAAGTCATACCCCGGAGAACATGATCGAAAAGGCGTTGACCTATGTCGAAACGCACACAAAAGGTGGGCGGATCACCTTCGTTACCAACGACTCGGTCGAACTTCACCGGCAGTCCCCGAACACGAACGCCCTCAGCATGCGGGTGATGGATTACGTTCGCCAGGGTGAAAACTATCATCAGGCCTCGTTTATCCATTTCGGGATCGAAGGCTGGACGGAAGAACAACGGAAATGGTTCGCGAAGCCGATCCCGGACGAAATGATTAAGGAATTCATTCTCCGGCTCATCGAACGGAAGCAACAGGCGGAATTATTCTTTATCACCGGACAACCAAACACCCTGGCCGGGATGAACCAATTCGCCGAAACCGTTCCCGGTTACGCCAAACCTTACCCCCGCTTTTTCATCAAAACGACCCGTCTCGAACCGTCCGCCCACACGCCGTTCTGGTCTTATCACCTGGACGAAATCGAGTCGGTCACCGAAAAGGAGCGAAAAGACTGGTACAACTATCTGCAGGGGTTCAACAAGGCTTTCCGGGTCTTTGCCATGTTGGCGAACGCCAGATCCGCTTGGCGTTGTGCGGTCCGACGCACTTCGACCCTGGAGGAGACGGAATGGTTTATGGCGAACTTCCCCCCGGCGCGAACATCCTCGGAGTCGTTCCTGGAGAGACTCACGGAGGCCGGTTTTGGTCATTTGATTCGCTGGCCGGAAGGTCGACCCCTACCGGGGACGCAGGTCGTTACCCCTTATAGAAGCTTGCGAGACAAACTCGCCGAACGTCGGGGGATGCCCCCGGTCACGTACTGGCACGATACCGTCCAGGTATAAGGAGAGCGAATGGGCAAACTTTTCAGCGCAAAGACCCTGGCTGTCGTTCTGTGGGTCTTGTTTTTCCTGTCTGTGATCGGCGAAATGGCCGGGTGGTTTTCGTCAACCGACTCAACCTACTGCAAGCAGGGAATCCTCGGAGTCCTTGCGGTACTGGTTTCGTTTTACGTTGACGGGCAAAAGAGGGTGAAAAATGCCCCCTGAAAAGGTTCACGCACGAAACGAAGCCGGTCAGCCGATCTGTGGGGCGAAATGTCGGGATGGTCATCACTGCCAGAACCGGGGAGTTATGCGGAACGGTCGATGCCGGATGCATGGGGGATCGACCCCGATCGGCCCGGCGCATGGTGCTTTCAAACATGGGAAATACTCCCTGGCGAACTCAGTCGGTCTCGGCGCGAAGTATGACCGGCTTCGAACCGACCCGAACTATATCGAACTACGGGAAGAGGTCGCCTTACTCGACTCCCGTCTTTCGCAATTGTGGGAGCAATTCGACTTCAAAGGATCGGGGGAACTTATCCGCCAGCTACGGGAACAATTCAACGCGATGCGGTTCTACCTGGGGAACGGTCGATCACTGGAGGCGAATGCCTGTGTTCTCAAAATGGCGGACATCTTCGACGCGGCCTACGCCGAAACCCTCGCCTTCGACGAAATCAGTCGTTTGATCGAACTCAGGCGCCGTCTGGTTTCGACCGAACGGGAACGGCTCGTAGCGGCACAGCAGATGATCACCGCCGAAGAACTGGACGCCAGGATCGCCGAAGTCGGGATGATCCTCCGCCAACGGATCAAAGACCCGAACCTTCTGTCTGCGATCGCTGGCGATCTCCGATCGATGCAGGTAAGACAACCGGCAGGAGTCTAGTTTGGATGCACTCAGGGACTCGATTTTCGGGAAGCTGGCGGATCGTCTCGAACCTCCGGCGGTAACGGTCGAAAACTCGACCCGGTCTTTCCAGTTTTACGGGGACAATGCCCGGTTATTCGATTACAAGATGGGCGAGGTGATCCTATCCGGGCCGGCGGATACCGGAAAAACGATCGCTTGCCTCCAGGACTTGCACACCCTTTGTCTCACCTTTCCAGGTCTCCAGGCGGCAATGATCCGCCAGACGTACAAGTCCATCGCCTCTTCGTGCTTCGAGTCCTTCGTGAAAAAGGTCGTCCCCGGTGGAGTCGTGCGCGTTCGTGGGGGAGACCTCAGGCCGGAGCAGATCGTTTACCCGAACGGGTCGGTGATATGGATCGGCGGGATGGACAACCCGGACAAAGTCCTTAGCTCCGAACGGGACGTGGTCTACATCAATCAGGCGGAAGAACTCGGACTCAAGTCCTACGAATACATTACGACCCGCGCCAACGGTCGCGCCGGGAACATGCCCGGTTTCCTTATCCTGGGGGACTGCAACCCCGGCCCACCGACTCACTGGATTCTGAAAAGGGAAAAGGCCGGGAAATTGACCCGGCTCGTTTCGACGCACCGTGACAACCCCGAAATTTACGATCCTCTTACCGGGGTCATTACCGAAGGTGGGAAAATACGACTGCAGTCCTTATCCGGTCTTACCGGGTCGAACCTTGACCGTCTTTACAAGGGGCTGTGGGTGTCTCCAGAAGGGGCGATTTACGAACTCTTCCGCACCGAACCAACCGTCGACGGGCAGCCAGCGCACGTCGTTACCCCGTTCCCGATCCCGTCTCACTGGCCACGGATCGTCGGGATCGACCCGCAAGGAGCATTTACTGCCGCCGTTTGGTTGGCCTTCGACCCCGGTTCTGGAGTCCTTTACCTTTACCGGGAATATATGGAGCCCTTCGGAAAATCGACTCCCGATCATGTTCAGGAGATCATCAAGCTATCAAAGGGGGAGTCGATCTTTTATTGGGCTGGCGGGGGTCCAACCGAAAACCAGGCACGGGTCGATTTTCTAAACGCCGGAATCCCCTTGATGAAACCCGAAGTCACCGACGTTTGGGCAGGTATTGACCGGGTGAACCAACTTCTTAAAAGCAATGCCCTGTATATCTTCTCGAACTGTGAGGGAATTCTCGGTGAAATCGGCGACTACCGCCGGATCATCGGGGCGGATGGATCGGTAACCGACAAGATTCACAATAAAGAGACCTACCACTTGCTAGACGGGTTGCGGTATGCTGTTATCCCCTTGACATCGACTTTCGAGACAATCGGGATCGAAGACCTCGCCGAAAACTATCGAATCGGGGCAGATTATTGATTATGTCTATAAAATCTGGTACGACACCGGGGACTGCAGAACTTCGTTGTCTTGGCGTGGGAATGGGCTACCTTGAAAGAATTCTTGCACTCCAGGCAGATGACCTCGACCTTCGGGGCGTTTGCTCTGGAGAGGATAGACAGTTTCCAGGCATCCGGGTACTGGCGAAGGGTTTCCGGGTTGCCGGGGTGTTTTCTCTTATACCCGTGTATCTTTCGATGATTCGTCCGGGTCATAAGCTGGAAATTTTCAGGACGGTTATCGCTGGAGTCTTCGTTTATATGGTGAACCACGAACCCTTTCGGCACTTTCCGACCGTGATCCCGTTCCCACAGGTAGACGTGCAGGTAGACAGTTTTCCCGCACACTTTCGCCCTAAAATACGTGGATCCCGCTCTTTGTTTCGATTCCGAGTATCGTTTGAAGGTGATCCCGTCAACGGTGATGCTATCTTTATTTTCAGTCATTTTTATCGCTCTCCTGAAAGAATTTTACACCCGCACCCGTTTTTCGAAAAGGTTCGAACGGGAGCTAAGCAACCACCAACCCTACGAACACACTACCGTCGGACGAAACCGATGCCAGTCGGCAGGGAAGGACTCAAGCGTCCCCGACCCTTTCGGGTGACAATTCGAAAAAATAAAGCGTATAATCAAAGAAAAAGGAGTCAAAATGAACAGAAAACCACCGCAACCACCGACGATCCGGGAACAGCTCGGGACGTTTATTTACGGTCGGAAAAAGCTAACCGACGAACGAAAAGCCATGACGACTCTCATGCGCGCCGCCGTCAAGGAGGCGAACGAAGTCTGGTCGCCAGGGTCACAGGTCTTTCAGGAGCATATCCGGGAAGTCTTGCAGGAGTCGGACGCTTATTGGGATATCATCTCGTCCCTTGACCCGAACTTCGCGATCGGGGTCGGGGTCGGGATGGAATCCGAACGCCTCGCGACCGTCTCCAGGTCTCGCCTTGCTTGGAGGAATGACCCGATCACGCAGTGGATCGTCCAGACCTGGACAAACTTCGCTTTCGGTGAGAACGTGCAGATGACGATCATCGACTCCACTACCGACACCGCCGACGCCAGTGTTCCCCTGGACGAAGAGCCACCGGTAACCCTTTACATGGTTGCCGAAAACGTCTTACAAGAGTTTTGGAGGGCCGACCGTAATCACTATGTACTCAGCCAGGACAGACTCCAGCGGCTCTCCGACTTGACCCTGGTCGACGGGGAACTTTACCTGATCCTTTATATCTCGACCCTGGACGGGGAAGCTACGATCCGCTACGCACCGACGGACGAAATCTCCGAAATCGTTACCGAAAAGGGAGACTCTACTGTCCCCGTCTACTACAAGAGGCAATACACTGACACCGAAGCGAAGACCGGCACCCGAACAGTCTACTACCAGGACTGGTTGACGGCGATCGACACCGAAGGAAAAGGAAAGCCGGAACTACTACCGAAGGACGCAGTGACGGCAGAAACTCTCCAGCCCTCGACCTTCGTGTGTATGATCCAGGTCGGGATCAACGTCAAAACAGGTATGAGGGGCTGGCCTCTCATGACTGCCGGGTTACCCTGGGCAAGGGAACACAAACGCTTTCGTGAAGCCAGGGCCGCAGTCGCGCAAGGGATCGCTCAATTCATCCAAAAACTAAAGACATCCGGGGGAAGTCGGGCAGTCGACTCCATGCGTTCGATCCTGCAGTCCTCTATGGTCAATACGGGTTACTCCGAAACGAACCCGCCAGCAGTCGCAGGGTCAACGTTCCTGGAGAACCAATCCGCTACCCTCGAACGACTCCCACTGACAACAGGGGCAGGGGACGCCAGGACGGACGGTGAAGGTCTTCTTCACATGGCCGCGCTAGGTGGGGGACTCTTCCCTCACTGGGCAGGTGTAGGGGACGCGTACCGTCTAGCCACTGCGACAGCTATGGAAGCCCCCCTGATGAGAGAATTCTCCAGGTATCAGAACTTTTGGGCCGCTCAATTCCGATCCGTTGGCAGAGTCGTACTATGGGCGAAGGATACCTGGGGAGGTACGCAGTACGACGGACTCGATAACCCCGACCTCGCCAACGACATCGACGTGTCCACCGATCGGCTTGTCGAAGTCGATCTGGTCGCTATCTCTGGAGCTATCTCTGAACTGTACGACTCAACTCTTGTACCCCTCCTGGAGCTGGGAGCTATCTCGCCTCAAATTGTCCAGGAGATTACCGCCTTCGTTTGGTTGAACGCACTACAAGCCCTGGGCGCGCCTAACCCATCTCAAATGGCGAACGTGCAGAAATTCAAGCCACAACCGAGACCCGCTTCTCTTCCAACCGATCAACCTCCAGGAGACGAAACACCCGCGCCCGAAGAGACTCCCGTACCATCCGAAGCCTTTGGGGCGTTCACGAAAGCGATCAACGAATTTTCAGCACGACTCGCCGTGATCGGGCAACGTCGCCGGTGATCCGATGAAAAATAATTTATATCTTCCCTTTACCCCTTGCACCCGCGGAAACCCCATGCCCCCGTTTTTTTCGGCAACCGGGTCATTTTCGGCATCCGGCAAGAGAGCGACACCCCCGCTATCCGCCCCGTTGATCGCGAGAGGCCGTCGACCCCGCTGGAACGAACGTAACGCAAACGATTCCCGGATTGGAGGTGCCGGGCACCGAAAAACGAACGTAACGGGGACGGGGGGACGGGTTTCGGAGTCTTCGACACCGAAACCCTTCGAAGATCGACGGGGACGGGGATCGGTGACCTTCGTCACCGAACCCCTTCGTCGGGGTCATGGTTCTGGAGGATGTCCAGGATCGGTCTCCCCCTGTCCAGGTCTCGGATGCTGGCGGGAGGTTTGGGAAGATGTCTGACAACTCCCCCACCCCACCGCCTCTGGCCTCCTCAACTCCCGGCGACCTTCACCAACTGTCGGACTGGTTACCAATC
>JAJRBU010000038.1 GCA_028679315.1 Methanoregulaceae archaeon | reverse complement strand
ATCATCCCAGATCTTATTATTGATCAGGAATGAAAGGTGATACCAAGGATACAGCCAATCTATCCTACTTTTCAGGGTAAATCTTTGGGATACTCCTGAGTTGTTTACTCTCCTACTGCAGCAAAAATAACGTGCTCATCCTCTCACAGTTTGGCTCATAATGAAAATCCGATCCATCTTTTGCTGTCTTTATCCTGTTTCTTCGAATCCTGACTAATTCTGCCGTCACATGTGCAGGGCAGAGAGAAAATATTACCGATACGATGAGGTACATTGGCATATTTTTCAGTCATTATGGTTCCCCGATTTGCCTTGCATATATTTATATTCTAATGAATATATGATGAAAATAATTTTTCTAAATACAATCTGGATTTGAATAAAGTTTAAAATATGAAGCAGAATGGGAGGGGAAAAAAGTATGAGAGCGATGGTTGAGGAGAGATCCGAACAGACCGAGATAGAACGATGGAAGGCCGTATCCGAGCTCAGAAAAATGGGACGTTCCGCTGTAGAATACCTGATTATCAATCTCTGGGATAATGACAATTGGGTTCGAATGGCAGCCGTGGACGCTCTTGGTGCAATCGGTGATAAACGGGCTTATGATCACCTTGTGAAAATGCTTGATGATCAGGATCATGACGTTCGGTTCGCCAGTGTCATTGCTCTGGGAGAACTGGGGGATACACGGGCTCTAGGACCTCTTTCGAAAGCCTGCTTCGATCCGAACTGTTATGTCCGGACTATTGCAGAAGAGACTCTTGAAAAATTTAACATAAAATAATCTTTTTTACACATTCCGATAGGTATCCCTAAACAGTAGATTAGACGAAAATAATCCGTTTCTTTCATACGGTTCTGGAATTATTCCCTTTCTTTAACGGGATCCACGATCCTTTTCGTGTACGAATACGTACATATCAGGCAGGTATGGATCAGCGCCTGAAACAACTCCTCAGGATCAAATGCAAGGAAATGGGCATACCCCTCATGGGTGTTGCAGATGTCCGGTGTTGGGAGAACCCGCCATTCCAGCGCTGGATGCCGCAGGAGTTCTTCCCCCATTCTATCTTTCCGGAAGCTCTGTCGGTGGTTGTCATTGGCCTTCCCGTCCAGCTTCCGGTCCTTGAAACATCGCCCTCTATTTATTACAGGGAGATGTACAACGTCCTGAATGCCTTACTCGACCAGTACAGTTATCGTATCGCCGAGTTGCTCAACAATGAGGGTTTTTCATCAATTTTTGTTCCCAGGGACGGGTATGGAAGCATCGAGGTTCTTTTGGAAAGACCTCTTGCATTCTTCTCGCACAGGCATGCTGCATTCTGTGCAGGTCTCGGGACATTCGGGGTTAACAACATGATTCTTACTCCTGAATATGGGCCAAGGGTCAGATTTGGGTCAATACTAACATCAGCACCACTTCCGGCCGATCCTTTAAGAGACGAAGAGCTTTGCACGAGATGCATGCGTTGTGTCCAGATGTGCCCCTCTTCTGCACTTTCAAGGGAGGATTATCCGGAAGGAATTACTGATAAAACCGCCTGTGCCAGCTGGAGTGCTTCACTTCATCGGCGTCATATCTCACCCTGCGGAATCTGCATCAAGGTGTGCCCGATCGGTCAGGATCGGGTTTTTTACCACCGGGAAGATCCTGGAATATACGAGGAGACCAGAAGTGAGAGCCCGTACCAGCATATCTGGGATCATGTCAGGCGTTATGGTGGGAAATAAGGGTATGGTGGTATGATTACTATTGTATTGGAGAAATACCCACTGGCCGGCATTTATTTTAATCTTCTGGTTTGAGAAGGATTACTTTTCAGTTCATACCTTGAACTTGATCAGATTGCATATTTTTTACCCTATGCTCTCGATGGAACATGTATGGTTGGAATAAAAATCCCCCAATTCTCCTCAACAAGAATGAATAAGGCTTTAAGAAAAGGCAGTATCGGATTTTTTCGGGATAATAAAGAACAGGATGTCAATCCCTGTTTGATTTTAGTTTGGATCATAAAGGGGACTACCTTCGTCGGAGCATATAGCAGGGAGGGATGAACGATGCAATCCCACAGAGTAGGTGCTGAAATCAGGATCCAGTGGTATCTCCTTCGATTGAATATAAAGCGGGCGATCCGGTTCAGGACGAGGAACTTTTGATCAGATGCCTTTTTTATTGATTTATGGCCTATATCTCCTCCCCTCAGTTAAATCGATGGGATATACCTGCAAAATATCCTGATTTTCAGTCGAAGATGCACAGACTCTGAATATCCTGGGATGTCTGATAAAAAGAAACTTAATGGTCCCGGTTCTTATCTCCACAAGCCAGACCAAAACCGGGGATTCTCCTACAATTTTCCAGCTTCAAATCGTGGATCATTCTTTGCCAATGATACTGCTGAAAGGGCACTGGTTTCTTTGTCTTTAACCTCGAGCATGATATCTCTTTCAAGTGGTCGTGATATTTCAAGGAATTTTTGGAAATCAGCGAGATCAATATGCTCCGCATGTCCCCCAGGCCGCTTTTCAGGATGCTGGGAGCTGTAATCCACCATTGGTATCCCGTCACCTGCCCCCCATGTGCTTCCGGTTGCATTGAGCACATCCCACACCTCCTCGCCGTTGTTGTTACATGCATGATGGAATACATCAAGAAGGACGGGAATCCCCGTCTGCTCGTTAATGTTCAGACACTGTGCTGCTGTGAACCGTACTTCATCGTTTTCAATAACAAGACGTCGCTTGATAGCAGGATCAAGGCTTTGATATTCTCTGATGAACCGGGCGATACTTCCTTCCGGATCCCCATAACAACCCCCAACATGAAGTTGAATCTTGGCCTGGGTATCGAGCCCCATCAGATCAAGCAGGGATGCATGGTAAGCAAGTTCATCGATACTGCGTGAAACGATCTGTTCATCAGGGGAATTGAGAAGAATGAACTGGTCAGGATGCATCGAGATACGGATTCCCGATTCCCGTATATAGTGCCCGGTGAGTTCCAGCTCCTCTGAAAACTGCACCTGCCAGGGAACGCTGCATACCGGATGGGATGCAAACGGGATGATGTCAGATGAGATCCGAAAAAATAGTATATCCCGCATAACATTCCATGCAAGGATTTGTCTCAGGCAGGAGAGATTACCTGAAATAGTGGTGGAAAACCTTTCAGGATTGAAGGAGGCTAGACGGAATTTTCGATCGCTCCGGCATCCAATACTCCTATTGATGCAGGGATACCCGATCCGCATATTACCTAATGAGGTAAATAATTGGTTAAGCCATTTTGTTTTCGGGAATTTGTTTAAAAATTTGATATCTTATTTTTCAAATGTGAAAAGGCAGGAAAATTCACAGGTATTGGTATGCAAAACCCCCTCTTTTATTAAAAATATCCAATGGAACGATGAAGTGATGTGTTGATGGATTTTCATGAAGTTCCGTTAGAGATTTAATCCATCCGTGAACACTAACTGAATATGCAAGGGGATAATCCCAATACTATCGTGGATGGTTCCGGGGAGCTATCTATCAACGAACTTATGCTCCTCATGGTCGACCAGATGAGAGCAACCGCACAGATGCTGCGACCTGATGAAGCCGAATCGTTCTTTTCCGAGATGCTCAATGCCCAAAAGATATATGTCGCAGGTGCCGGCAGGTCCGGCCTTGTTGCAAGGGCGTTTGCCATGCGCCTGATGCATATCGGCTATGAATCGTATGTCATTGGAGAGACGATTACCCCGGCCTTATCTTCCGGGGATACCCTTGTAGTCTTCTCGGGGTCCGGCGAGACCAATTCGGTCTATGATGTTCTTGAGACAGCAAAAGATCTCGAGGGACGCATCTGCCTCATTACTGCAACACCCGTCTCACGTATGTCGCGACTTGCACAGTGTATGGTCATACTCTGTGGCAGCCAGCCTTCTGACGACAGTTTACCAACCCAGTATGAAGTTCGCCAGATAACCGGTCAATACCGTTCTGTGTCATCGTCCTTTGCACCATTCGGGACGCGGTTTGAGACGGCAGCCCTGATCTTTTCGGATGCTATCATCTCTGCACTGATCGAGGCCAGGCATTGCAGCCTGGATGAAGCGAGAGAGCGCCTGTCAAACGTTCAATAATGCTGGGGCGTCTCCCCTGGCCAGCAGTCCGTTCTTTTATCACAACCTACATGCCGGTCCTGAACATTTTGAAAACACCGGGAAAACCCCTGATTCTGTGTGATGGATATCAGAGTGTTCCCGTCTGACCCCGGATCAATACTCTCATAAGGGTGTGATGAGTATCTCCACCCATGGAACAAGCCGGAGCCCTGCATAGCGATGATGAGGTAAAAGCACTGCTCAAGAATTATCTTGCAAGCATGGATATTGAAATTATTAAAGAAGTGGAAAAAGATGGGAACTGGGGAATCTGGATGAAATTCGGTAACTTCCCGGTCCTTATCGACCATTTGAAGGATACTCATTACTGCGTGGTGGGATTCCAGATAACCTTGCAGGACGAACATGCCATCACCCACCTGAATAAATTTTATGATCTGAATGATGCCCAGTTCATCTATGAACTGACGAGGGCTTTCTCCTCTCCATTGACAGCATTTTCCAGGATCATTGAACGGGGACGGGTCATTGGTTATTCGGTGTCAAAAAACATCTATCCTTACCATCCTGAATTTACCCTGCGCACTCTGGATATCGCCCTTCAGTCAGTCGTGAGTACCGGAGCGATTGGTATTGCATTTCTGAAATGGATGGCTAAAGTACTGGACGTCCGACATGAACGTGGAATCGAGATAACGGATGAGGATCCAACGAAGCTGTTCGAATAGTTGGTTCTGGAGAATAGACGGCAGAAGTCAATTTATTGTTGATAAATGCAGGCCGAATTCTGATTCTCATTCATGTTTTTCTTCACAGAGTAACTCAAAATCCTGTTGGAGGACATCCTGCCGTACATACCCAAGCCCTTGAGAAGTCATCCAGGCAAAGATATCTTCCCGTGATCCTTTCCCGAGAAATTCCTCCTCTCCATCAAGGGATACTCTGAAGCATTCGTAGAGATCCCCCTTTTTCCGATAAAGAATCCGGTCACACATTATTATCATTCTGCACCTTGACGCAAAGGAGGATAAACCTGGTGATCAGGGAAAAAAATAAAAGGCGGGGGGGCAGGTAGGGTGTACATGATCTCCCATTCATTTCCGGTACGGCTCCTATCATGGGAAGAGGCAGCCCGCCTTGCCCAGGTCCTGGCGGGTCTTGTAAAAAGCGATTCGAACAGACAACCCGATCTGGTAATTGCTATTGGCAGGGGGGGTTTCGTACCTGCCCGTGTGGTATGCGATGAGCTGCTCATCACCAGTCTTACCAGCATCCGACTTGAACACTGGGGCCCGGCTGCCAGCAGGAAAGAGAAGGCCCTGGTCAAATATCCAATTGCCTGTTCAGTGGAAGACAAGGATCTCCTTGTCATCGATGATGTCAGTGACACCGGGGATACCTTATCAGCCGCAGTCGGTTACCTGCAACAGTTGCACCCGTCCCGAATCCGCACCGGAGTATTACACCACAAGGTATCTTCTCAATTCAATCCCGATTACTATGCAGAGCTCGTCAGGGACTGGCACTGGATCATCTATCCCTGGGCAATACATGAAGATCTCTGCGGATTTTTGGAACTCGAGCTCACGAGCTCCCCTGTTACGCTGTCGTATCTCCGTGAGGTATTGCTGAAGAGGTATCACCTCCACGTCACATCCCATGATTTACTATCTGCCATCGATGATCTTGTCCGGATGCGAAAGGCTGTTAAAAAAGGAGAGGTATACCTTACCCGTGAAAATGGGTCAGCCCTGTCCGAATCATGAAGGCAAGGGAGTGCAGGGCTTTAACCCCTCTACTTTTTATGCTCCCATCCAGGCATTAAAAAATCTGCAAAGAGATAAAAATATGAGAACAATGCACTCTCCTGATGATTTTATTGGTGCAGATTGACGAAGATCCCCGGAATTATTAATACGGAACTGCGACGAATTTGAGGGCATATGGAGAGCGGACCAAACCGGGCAGCAGCGATTCGGGAGTTCCTCAGACGTCCTGAAATTGGAAGACAAAGAATTTCCCCTTCTGCATTTATGATGTACGATGCCTCACTTACGCATCGTTCCTATGCAAAAGAGCGAAGTAGTGATAATGAAGAAGTTGCCGATAACGAGAGACTCGAATTTCTCGGTGACAGGGTGCTCAATCTGGTTGTCGCGGAATTTCTCTTTTCTGTATTCGATGAACCTGAAGGATCTCTCTCCTTCCGCATGGAATGGACAAAGAACCGCAACCTTGCATCGATTATCTCTTCAGCGGCTCCCTCGTTTCCAGGACTTATTCGCCTCGGAAGAAATCAGGCGCTGACCCCACGGATCATAGCGGGTGCATTCGAAGCATTTGTCGGGGCGTTATATCTTGATGCAGGTCTTGGCGGAGTTAAAAAAATGATCGAGAATTTTTTTGCAGAGAATATCCGGAAATTTTCAACCAATACGAATTATAAAAAGACGCTCCAGGAGCATCTGCAGAAAATAAATCTTCCACTTCCCGCGTACGAGCTCGAGAAGAATGAAGGTCTTCCCCACTCACCACTCTTTATATATGTAGTCAGATCAGGAGGGACACTCCTAGGAAGAGGTATCGGACGGAACAAAACCGAAGCAACCCAGAACGCAGCCCTTGATGCATTGAGAAGGATACACATCTAGGCTTCCTTTTTTTCTTGGAGACAGGGTGGTATCGCAGGAATACACGGTATCTCCCTATTATTCAGTATCGCACAATCCCGGAAACCTATTTCAGGGTACCTGTCAAGACAGTTTCTGGTGAATGGTATGAATATTCTTTATATTTATGCTCATCCTGAACCACGATCGTTTAATGGCGCACTCAAAGAGATGGCAATGGTTACGCTCGGAAAAAAAGGGCACACAGTAAAAGTCTCAAATCTGTATGCCATCAAGTGGAAAGCGGTCCTGGATACACAGGACTTTCGAATGCGCCAAAATCTGTATCAGTTCAATCCGGCCATGGAGCAGATACACGGGGTGGAGACAGGAAGCCTTGCACCGGACATTCAGGAAGAGATCGCGAAAGTAGGATGGGCTGATCTGCTGATCTTCCAGTTTCCGATATGGTGGTCCTCGATGCCTGCGATCCTGAAGGGTTGGTTTGACCGGGTTTTTGTCCAGGGTTTTGTCGTTGACCTCGAAAAAGGGAACCTCTACAGAGAGGGTTTACTGAAAGGAAAGAAAGCGATGATCGTTGCCACGACGGGGGCAACACAGGAGATGTACAGTCCCCAGGGGATTCACGGTGACCTTGAAGATCACCTCTCGACCATTACCCACAATATCTTTGAATTCGTCGGGATGAGTGCCCTGCCATCGTTTATTGTTTTCGGTGCAGCCAGTATGACGAGAGACGAGGGGACCGTACAGCTGGGGAGATACAAAACGATGCTCGAAAAATTATAAGATGTGATGGGCTTTCAGAGTGGGGGAGGTGATGTTCGAACCTCATTGGCCTCTTTACTGATGAGACAAAAAATCCCCCCAATAAGCATGATAAGGTCAATTGGCGGAACTACGGAAGAGATTACAGCAAGGATACCTGCGATGGAAAATTCGTTTTTTCAGTGTAATATAAAGCAACAATACCAAGAATTATGCCTAGAATTTTCAGCACGAATATGGAGATGAGAATCCAGAAGGGGATCATCATCATGACTCCGAATCCTGTCAACGCTCCTGTCGGGCGGATGAGCAGGATGATCGCCCCGAGAATTATGATTACAAACAAACCAAGCATCACTGAAACAAGGATGAGTAGTTTCCCTATTTTGGCCTCAGCACTTTTTCCCTCAATATTCAGCATAATATTCCCTATGTTCTATAGACCTTTGACCCCGGATAAACTATTCTGCCCATTCAGGTACAAGCAGGGAACATTCTGACCTGATCTGGGTTGATTCCGTGGATCAGTTCCCTAACCCTGGTTGGAACCGATTTTCTTACTCGCAAATCCGAAAAAGATCAAATGAACGATAGGAAAAACATTCTTCATAGATGCCGGGTAGTCAAACATACCCGGAGTGAGGAGAATACGGTTTTTCTTTATACCCACTGAGTATCCGTAGCAATTTCCTTCTGCCAATCAGGCGTTTTCCCATAATGTCCTTTTGCATTGCAAAGGGCAGTGGGATTTCATGAAGATCCTGATAGCATCTCGCGCAAAGCAGGAGGAATAGTCT
>JAJRBU010000104.1 GCA_028679315.1 Methanoregulaceae archaeon | reverse complement strand
TGTATCGAGGACTTCGTGGCGGCCTGGACCAAGGTGATGAACCTTGATCGCTTCGACCTCCACCGGTCGTAGAACGGGGTCCTCAATGCTGGAACACCTCACGAGTGCAGATAAGGAACCCAGGGAGTGCCGGGTAAAAGTGCGGGGGCGGTGAAGGATCTGACCTGTGGGATGCCGCGTCTCATATCGTGGAATCTCACGCTCCGGTGTCCCCTGAAGTGCACCAACTGCTCGTGAGAGCAGGGGAGAACGAAGCAGCAGGAGTGCTCTCCAGGGTTAGGGACTGGGGGTGATCGACCAGATACGGGATGTCGGGACTCCTGTTGTCGTGCTCTCCGGAGGAGAGCCACTCATGCGGGCCGATCTCTGCACCATTGCTCGCTATGGTACTGATCGAGGGCTCCGGATGGTGATGGGCACCAGCGGGTACTTCCTTGACCATGCCATGGCAGCACGGCTGAGGGATGCAGGGATACGGGCTGTTGCAGTCAGCATCGACTCGGCGGACCCTGCCGTTCATGACTCGTTCCAGGGCGTCAGTGGTGCCTTGGAGAAGGCCGTGCAGGGAATAAAGAACTGTCGTGATGAGGGCAAGCCCAGAGAACATCATCCCCAGATCGGATCATCGCCGAAACGTTCCTTCCAGTACGTATCAGGAGTCACTTCCAGGCTTTCTGCGAGATCCTTGATTCGGGACGAGAAAGGAAGGTTCATGCAGTAATCGACCAGGAGATCGTAGGCTTCCTTTACGTGGATCGTCATCTCGTGGGCTTTCTGCGAATCGTTTGCAGACACGTCGGGATACCACACCTTGACAGACTCATGATATCACCCTCGTATCTCGTTGAGGCTGGCGCTGTCCCCAATGCCAAGAAACAAAGCGGCCTCTCTCAAAGACTCCGGGGTTATCTCTGCCTTAGCAGAGGAATACTCCCCTTTTCCCTATAAGGTTGTCCGTACCTACGTATCCTCATCGATCTCTTTTTCGCCAATGGTCACCAGAATATCTGGAAACAGAGTTGCATGCTCCGGAACATACCAAAGATTTACCTGAACAATGCGGCGACCTCCTGGCCGAAACCCCCTGAAGTGCTGGCAGTGGTTACAAAATCCCTTTCCCTCCCCGTTTTCGGGTCAGGGAGGACCACCGGGAGCCATGGGGAGGACTATGTCACGATCGCCCGCGAGGCTCTCTCACGCTTCCTGGCCGCAGAACCTCCCGAACACATCGTCTTTTCCCATAATGCAACCGATTCGCTGAACATCCTCATCCAGGGGTTTCTTACCGGAAAACAGGAGGGATGCCACGTCCTCACCACCGCACTGGACCATAACTCCGTGCTCAGGCCACTCCATGAGTATGAACGACAGAACCGGATACAGTTGAGTATCATTCCCTTCGATGGCTGCTCTGTTCGTCCCGATGCGGTCGAGGCAGCCATCCGGCCCGATACCCGGCTCATGGTCATGACCCATGGCAGCAACGTGCTCGGCTCGGTACAGGACATACGGGGCATCGGAACGATCCTGCACGACCACGGGATTTACTTTATCGTAGACGGTGCGCAGACCGCCGGCCATATCCCGGTCAGCCTCCGGGACCTCCCGGTCGATGCCTATGTCTTCACCGGCCACAAAGGCCTGCTCGGCATCCCGGGCACCGGTGGGTTTTATCTGCGGGACCCGGAAGCGATCGCACCGGTCCGGTTCGGAGGGACCGGGACGGACTCGTTCTCGCTGCTCCAACCCCGTGAGATGCCGGAGCGATTTGAGATCGGGACCCACAACTACCCTGGCCTCGCAGCCCTTGCGGCTGGAGTAAAGTTCATCGAAGAGAGAGGGATACTATCCATAGCGGAAAAGGCAGAGGAGCAGACATCGTTTCTTATCCGGGAGCTGAAGAGAGCGGCCACTATCACTATCTATAATGATCATCCGGACCTGCCGATTGTCGCCTTTAATATCAAGGGCTTGCAGAACGACGATGTGGGATTCATGCTGGCCCGGGCTTACGGTATCATTGTACGGACCGGGCTCCACTGTGCTCCGCTGGTGCACAAGACCATTGATGGAGGGGAAGGTTGTGTCCGGCTCAGCCTCTCCTGGTGTACGACCGATGAAGAATGCCTGATCGCGGCAAACGCCATTCGGGAGATTGCAGGAAATGCGGATTCTCAGGTCAGTCCGGCATAAAGTCTGTGCAGACGGCTCTTTCATGAAGGAGTTTCTGCTCGACACCCCGCTAACGAAGGAATTTTTCGCCTATCTTGGGCACTTCGGCACAGTCGAAGCACTCCCCAATGTAGGTGAGGGGTTCTTTAAGTTAGAGAAGCCTGACTGGTTCTCCATCAAGGGGTGTGCCGGCGACACCACAGTCGAAGTCAGGTTCAAAAAGGAGGTGATGGACCTGACGGTAGACTTTGTCTACTTCCTCTTCGTATCATACCAGGAGGGAACAGTGGACCTCTCCGTGCTGATACAGAGAGAACAAGCGATCGGCGAACGGGTCCGAAAGCACCTCCATGGTGCATGAGGATGAGAAAATCCATGCTAAAAGACGTGTTTGAAGAATACGCCGAAGACTACGACCGGTGGTTTGATGAGCACCGCGATGAGTATCTCGGCGAACTGGCCCGTATCCACAAGGTTTTTCCCCCACCAGACACCCGCTCCATCGAAGTGGGGGTGGGATCCGGGAGGTTTGCTGCACCTCTCGGGATCACGCTTGGCATCGAACCATCGCGTGCCCTTTGCCGGATGGCACGCCAGCGGGGCATTGAGGTTATCCGTGGAAATGCAGAGACTCTCCCGATCAGGAATAAGTCCTGTTCATCCGTGCTCCTTGTGACAGTCATCTGTTTCCTCGAGGATCCGTTCCCGGCATTCAGGGAACTCCACCGGATCCTCATTCCTTGGGGGTTCCTCGTCGTCGGATTCATTGAACGCGGGGGGCAGATACACCTGAACTATCTCAGGGAGATTGGTAAAGGGAGGTTTCTCTCCCGTGCCCGCTTCTATTCATCCGACGAAGTGCTGACCTTCCTGAAAGGTTCAGGGTTTCATGTCACCACGGTTGATTCCAGGGCCGGTTTTTGCGTGATTGCCGCACGAAAATGACGAGAAAACAAAGGTGATCAGGGTAATCCGGTGTTTCCCTGAATGAATTACTGCAATCCTCCTCATCATAAAACTAGGAGAGAAGGTACTGACGCATTCTAACAACCACGTTCGGACCGATGAAAGAATAAGAGCTTCCCGGTGCCCGGCCTGGATACCAGAACGGTAATTCTCATCCAGGGATACAGGTCATTGCCGGTCCTCTGCTATCTTTTTACCGATTTTTACCGATACCAAATTCATTAGCAGCGGGATATTCACTCACAGGAATGATCCTGGTATTCGTCACATTGGTCATCGGGCTGATCCTGCTTCTGAAAGGTGCCGAGATTGCAGTGAGTGGAGCGGAAGGGCTTGCCTTCCGCCTGGGTGTATCAGCGACCACGATCGGTCTCACGGTTGTCGCTTTCGGAACATCGCTCCCGAATTCTTTGTTACCACGGAGGCATTCCACACAGGCAACTATGAGATCGGGCTTGCTAACATCACCGGGAGCAACATTGCAAACATTGGTCTCATCCTGGCCCTCTGTGTCCTGATCAACCCTGCCATTACTGCATCCAGACAGCTACGACCCCGTTTTTTGAAAGACTCGCTCCTGATGCTTGCTGCAACGCTGCTCTATGCGGTACTCTCGTTGAGAGGGTTGATTGATTGGATTACAGGGTTTATGTTTCTTATCCTGTTCTTCGCTATCCTTTTCTTCATACGGAAAAACTACCGGGAGCATATGGCTGATCCCCCCACAGAGACAGAGTATCCACTGGTAAAGACCGTTCTCGGGCTTGGAGCAGTCATTCTTGGGTCCCATTTCCTTCTCACTTCAGCAGTGGACCTGGCAGCGCTCCTG
>JAJRBU010000106.1 GCA_028679315.1 Methanoregulaceae archaeon | reverse complement strand
TATTGTACCGGTATCAGGAATGGTCCCGAAACTTCATGGTCTTGAGAAGATGGGGAGCATGCACCAAGGCGACCTTTCCCGGGTCTGGTGCAAGAGCGGAACGATACGGAGGAATGCTCCTGCATTTTCATGCACGGAAAAGAGGGAGCATGGCAGGGTGCTTTTCATCGATCATTGCGCTCATCACCTCTATACCCTGCTTTCTCCCGACGTCTGCGGGATAGTCAGCGTCGGGGATGATACGACTTCCGTCTGCGGACATATCAGCTCCCATCGCGGCATCCCTGTCTTTGGCATCATTGACGGGGACCAGGATGGAATTGTTGAGGCGAGGTATGCCCCTGGATCCGTGGTAGCTGTAGCTAAAAACGAGCGCGATGATGACATCGGTGCCGAGGTGAGAGAGATGATCCCGGAAGGGCACGTGACATGGGATGATTTTGTGTCACACCTGATCCTTCTCCTGGGAAGCCGGGTGACCATATCCCGATACCCTGGTTGATATCCCATGCTATGTGCAGTGTGCAAGGGAAAAGGCCTTTGCGGTCTATCACGGTGCCCGATCATGGAACGGTTCCATTCCATGGTCTCGACCCGGCCGATCACTGCGTATGAAGGGATGGCTCCCTCTGTCTTTATCGGAAGTTCAGGGTATCCTTCAGTCACCGGGGGGCCTCTCCTTGTGCATGACACCGACATCCCAACAGACTGGTTGTCCCGCGGTCTCGGGATCGAGGATATTGTCCGGCTCCGTTCAGAAACTATCCGCGGTGTATCAAAAGTTGCTCCGTATCTTGGGCCGATCCAGGAGATAGCACTTGCCTCAAAGCCTGTCACTGTCGAGGCTTCTTTTGATCGACCGATCCGGTTCAGCCCTGAGTTTGACCGGGTGACTGCCCCTGTGGGCTGCTCAGGGAATATGACATCGCTCGATCTGCTCGATCATCCCCCCACCGAGCGAGCAATCGACAAGGCGGTTTCAGATACCGATCTCCCTGCCGTGGAGGCGTGTGTTGACCTTCACCGGTCAGGGATTGATGTATACCGGATCACTCCCCTCTTCACCGCAGGGCTGCTTGGGAGGAAACGGAAGATCGTGCCAACCCGGTGGGCGATAACCGCAGTGGATGATTCGGTCTCGGCCGTCCATAAACGTGCAGTATCAAGATTTTCCCCGATACAGGAGATCCGACTCCATTATTCCGAACTCTTTGGGAACCGTATTGCCGTGATCCTCATTCCCGGTGACTGGCGATACGAGATGATCGAACGGTGGGAGCCCCGGAGCCTCTGGGCTGGCGAGACAGAGACCGTTGCGAGGGACGGGGAATCCCTGAAAAAAACCGGATACTCCCCGATAACCGGTGCCTACTATTCGGCGAGGCTCGCGGTGACCGAGCACCTGATGCGTGCAGGGCGGTGTGCACGGGTGATTGTCGTCCGGAATGTTGAACCATCCTACTGGGCACCGCTCGGTACCTGGGTCGTACGGGAGGCCGCACGCCGGGCGATGGGAGAAGTCCCGATTAGTGTACCCTCCTTTGAGGATGCCATCCAGAAAGCGGGATCGCTTACTGGATTTCCTGGCTGGGTATCTCATTCCCGCCTTGTTTCAGAGATACGGTGCCAGAAGACACTTTTTGAGTTTTAATCCGGGACCCGCCGCTGCAGGTTCCTGAAGAAACAGCAGGTATTCGGGCAGACCGCTCTCTTGCCCAGCTCAATGCTGGTTTGTTGATTGCCGGGAATGCCGTTCCCTGATACTTTCCAGGGTCTCGATCTCGTCAATTGACTTGTCATCCCGGAGGTGGATGAACCTCGGGAACCGCAACGCAAAGCCACCCTCGTAATTGGGACTCTTCTGGATCTCGGAGTATCCTATCTCGACCACGATCACCGGCTCGAACCGTACTTCCTTTCCCGATTCACTGATCACCCTGTCCTTGAGCAGGACGTACATCTCCTGGAGCTGTTCATCGGAAAATCCTGTTGCCACCTTCGACAACGGGACCAGTTCCCCGTTTGCGTCCTGACATGCGAGGAGGAACGAGCCAAAGAGATGTGCCCGCTTCCCCTCACCCCAGTCAGCGCCGATCACCGCGAGGTCCAGAGTGTCAACAGCAGGTTTGATCTTGATCCAGTTCTTGCCCCTCACGCCCGGGGTATAGGGGGATGATGGCACTTTCAGCATCAGCCCCTCATGCCCGGCTGCAAGTGCCTCCTGGTACATCCTGTCGATTACAAGTGGATCCTCACTCACAATCTGGGGGGCAATGTAATCCCGGAGCACTCCGGTAAGCCGCGATCTCCGTTCCGAGAAGGGGAGGTCGATCAGGGTCTCGCCATCGAGGTGAAGGATATCAAAGACGTTTGGGATCATCCTTATCTCTTCGCGTATCTCATCGATCCCGTATTTTCTCCGGAATCTCCGAAGCACGGTCTGGAAGGGCATGGGCCTCCCGTCCTTGATCGCGATCACCTCACCATCGAGTATCACATTATGGTCGGTGGAGTTCATCAGGATCTCTGCAACATCCGGGAGTGCATCGGTTACCTCCTCAAGTTTCCGTGAATACATCCTGCAGGTAGTGCCTGATTTATGGAACTGGAACCTGCTCCCGTCATACTTGTACTCTGCAGCCATCGCGCCATTGTCAGCGATAGCGCCCTCGATGCTCCCCTGCTGAGCGAGCATCATCTTCACCGGGTGAAAGAGTTCGATCCGGACCTCTTTCAATCGTGCTTCCCCTTCCTTTGCGAGGAGTGCAACCTGCCCGAGGTCATTGATCGCCTGGTAAGTATGCTCCACTTGGGAGGGGTCGACCTGGAAGGCACGTGCGATTGCTTCTCTGACGTTCCCTTCGCCTACTCCAATCCTCAGGTCTTCGAGCATGATCCGGGCAAGGTATCTCCCTTCAAGGGGTCCCGCATTGCTGAACAGTTTTCTGACGACCCGGAGTTTCTCCTTCTGTGACCGGCTCCCGCCCGTGGCAGCGATGGCAGTAAGCTCCCTGTACACATCAAGCAGGGAGAGTTCCTCAGAAAAAAAGGAGGTCTGCTCTTTTCGTGCCAGCAATTCCTCGACCGCTCGGCCCACGTCCCCAGTCCGGTTTATCATCCGGATGACCTCATCTTTCTGTATCCCGGCAACATAGGCAATCCCCTCGTAGAGGAGGTTTGGCCCGATCCCGAGTTTTTCAGGGCTCCAGTCGGGAAAGATACGGCCCATGATGAAACGGATGAAAACAGGCAGCTCATCATCGCTGAGCGTGGGAAGGATCTGGCTGATCAGGTCGATCATTGCGAGGCGTCCGGGGATCTTCTCCAGTTCCTCGCAGACACGCGCGAATTCAAGAAAATTCATGTACGGGCCCTGTTTGCATCAGGTTTGGCGGAACAGGGAATAAGGATTGTTATCTCTTCTCTCCGGCGGGCCTTCACTAAAGAACAACCATGACCATCGGGCGGGCAGATTTGTATCGTGGAGAAGAATAAAAGGCAAAAAGGAAGGAGCCCTCAAAGCATGATCCGTCTCGGCCAACTCTGGTCCTTTTCCGGATTTGAGGCGATCGTGATCGCAACATCGTCCATGAAGAGGCCTATCCCTTCCTGTGCGGTCTTCATGGCTTTTTCCGGGGTATTATTCACCTCGGAAAGGTGAGAGAGCATCACGTGGTGGAGATGCTGAGAGAGCGTCCTTATACATACAGCGGCATCAGGATTGGAGAGATGCCCCCTCTTTGACCTGATCCTCCGTTTCAGCATCTCAGGGTAAGGCCCGGTCATGAGCATGTCCGGGCAGTGGTTGCTCTCGAGGACCAGCGCATCGCAGCGGGAGAGCCACTCCCTGAGTCCCGGGGAGACGGTCCCGGTGTCAGTGCAGCAGCCGATCGAGATCCCATGATCAGACACCCGGAATGCACAGGGCTCTTTTGCATCGTGCGAAGTCGGGTACGCCCCGATCGAGAAGTTCCCTATCTCCAGCTGCTCATCAAACCGGCACCGTACCAGTTCGGCCGGCATGATCGTGCTTCCCCTGCACCTGATGAATTCATGGAGGGTTCCCCCTGTTGCATACACTGGGACCTTCAGGGAACGGGCAAGGGCGAACACCCCCCTCATATGGTCGATGTGCTCGTGGGTGACAAGGATTGCTTGTACCCGGTCCGCCCTGCCTCCGGCTTTTGTCATCCGGGCAAGGATCTCCCGCTTCGAGAGACCGGCATCGACAAGCAGTGCTGCATCCCCGCTCTCAATATAGAGACAGTTCCCGCTGCTCCCGCTTGCAAGGGCGATGCATTCCATTCTGTATGAGAATAGGGGATGATCCCATATACAGGCGTCGATTTGGGAAGAACTGATTAAAAAAAGTGATTTCAGGCCGTCTTCTCGACCACGTGAATCGCGCTCGCCTTGAAGGCAAGGCCAATATCCTTGCCGAGCGCGAGGTCAAGTTCCTCGTATGACCGCTGGGTGATCACTGCCGTCAGTTTGATCCCGGCATTGACTTTCAACCTTGCATTCGGCCCCATGGGGAGAACCTTTGTGATCGTTCCGGTGAATTCATTCCGGGCACTGCTCTTTACCCCATCCTTGACGTGGAACGTGATATCTTCCGGACGCATGTAGAGCACCACCGGGGTTCCGGCAGGGAGAGGGGTCGTAGCAACAATGGATATGCCATTTACCTCGATTGAAGCAAGTCCTCCCTCGTTTTTAGCGACGACCCCCTCAAAGATGTTCTCAATCCCCACCATGTTCGCTACAGCCCTGTTCATCGGGTGATAGAAAATCTCCTTGGAGGTCCCGATCTGGCCAATTCTGCCATCAATAATCACCGCGATCCGGTCAGCCAGTCTCTGCCCCTGCACCATGTCATGGGTGGAGAGGACGACAGTGATTTCGAACCGTTTCTTGAGGGCGGAGATGAGGTTCTCGATCTTCTCGGTGGAGGCGGGATCGAGGTTGGCGGTCGGTTCATCGAGGAGGAGGATATCCGGCTTCGTGGAGATTGCCCGAGCAATTGCCACCCGCTGCATCTCTCCCCCTGATAGTGTCCCTGCCTTCCGTTCCTCGTACCCCTTGAGCCCTACCAGTTCAAGTGCTTCGGGCACCCTGGCCTGTATCTCATCTCTGCCGATGTTCCTGAATACAAGCCCGATGGCAACATTATCAAATACCGATCCCCGGAGCGGCGACGGTTTCTGGAAGACCATGCTCATCTTCCGACGGATCGTGATCCTGTCCCTGTCCTTCAGAGTGGAGACGTTGATACCGTCTATTGATATCGCCCCGCTGGTGGGCCGTTCCAGCATGTCGATGAGGCGGAGGATCGTGGTCTTTCCTGATCCACTCGGCCCGATAAACGTGAAGATCTCACCGTTTTGTATCGAAAACGACGTATCCTTCAGCACCTCTTTTTCACCGAAGTTCTTCACCACGTGTTCGAACTCGATCATGATCTCACCGCTCCTGTACAAGGAAGAGTATTCCGGTCACTACCATGGCGATGGCAAGAAGGATGATTCCAAGCGCGATCGATAGAGAGAGGTTTCCCATCGAGGTCTCGAGTGCAATTGCAGTGGTGAGAACCCGGGTGTAACCCCTGATATTCCCCCCGATCATCATTGCGGCCCCGACTTCCGATATCGCCCTGCCAAATCCGAGGATCACTCCCCCGAGAATGGCAAACCGCGCTTCCTTAACGATGGTGACCACGGTCTGGGTCTCCGTAGCACCAAGCGATATCACGGTATCCTGTTTCGTCTGGCTCACCCCCGAGAGTGCGATCAGGGTCATCCCGATCATCAGGGGAATAATGAGCACGATCTGCCCTATGACCATACCGGTGGGGGTGAACATCAGGCCGAGAAACCCGAAAGGGCCGGAGCGTGAGAGGAGCAGGTAGACCAGCAGGCCTGCAAGGACGGTGGGAAGAGCATAGAGTGTCTGGATGATGGTGACAAGCCCCCGCTTCCCGCCAAATTCTTTAAAGTGGATGAAACCCCCGATAGGAATCGCGATAAGGGAACCGATCAGGGTTGCTGTCAGCGATATCAGGAGGGATTTTGCGGTGATCTCAAGAACTTCCTGGTCGAGGGAGACGATCAGCTGGATGGCCTGGATGATGCCTTCGATGACTTCGTTCATTTAATCAAGCTCCACTGGTGTACTGCCGACAAGTGGACGGTGTTGAAAGAGAACGATTGGGAGACGTTCCCATTCACAGCGGCAAAATGAAGCCTCAAAGCAGGACTTCGATATGACGAATTCTTCAATAGTAGGTAATTGAATTCAGGAGGAATATTAATTATACCCATTTATCTGCTGTTACATCAACTGATATAACAATAGACTCAGGGACTTCTCCGGCTCATGAGGTCTGCATAAATATTCGGACCTAAAATTGCTTCTCCTTCTGCCGGGTAAGACTTTTTCATCATGTCGAGGTATCGCGCGGTCCCGGCAGGCGTAGTCATGATCCCGACCCGTTCCGCACGGGTGACAAGTGCTTCCTGTTCCATCATGGCAAAATAGGGTAGGACATAGTAATGGGGAACAGCGAGGAACTCGGCAAGTCTCCGCGTGGTAGGCAGTTTGATACGGACCCCCTTTTCAGAAAAAATTACTGATATTTCATGCTCTTCAAAGAGCTGGATGCGGAGTACTGCATCATAGATTATGTCAATGGATAGTGTTGCCATCGGATACCTGTCATATACTCATCATCACTCAGGGACAAAAAGGATCGGGTGATGAAAGAGTGGTGGGGATCCCTTCATGAATACGCTTCCTCATTAAAGCGGATGGTTCTGGCATTCCGGGTATCATGAATCAAGGTATTAGCATTATCTAATCAAACAAGATTAGTGAAATTAATTACAATGTCTCCCCATTCTTATTATTCGGATCATACCGTCCTTATGCTGTAAGTCTCCCAGTCCTGAAGGGACCGGGATAGTTACTCTGATACCCTGGGCAGCATCGGATTGTGACTGGTCCTGAATCGGCTGTCAGCTGGTACGGAACTGCAAGGGGAGTGTCGAATGAACCGGCGAGGAAATACTTTGATGAATCCGAATAATGCCATAACACGTGACCACGAGATTCTCGCTGTCAGGGAGGATACCGTTGAGCAGGCAACGGTACGGGTCTGTATTGAAGATACCATCACCATCACCCTCAACGGGATTCCGGTCACAACCCTGAAGATCACCCCGGTCGATCTGGATAGTTTTGCAGTAGGGTTTCTCATCTGTGAAGGCCTCATCGGTGATCCCGGTTGCATCTCTTCAACCGATATCGATCCCCCGCTCATCTCGGTTACCGCGGAGGAGTGTACATTGGAAGGACATGCACCCTCTCTCGAGATCCGGAGTGCTGGCGTTGGCATCAGTCGCCGGCAGGAACTATCAGGACCTCCCCTCACTACCGGCTTTACCATTGACAAAAGGATTCTCTTTGAAGGGACGAGGCAGGTCCATGAGACGGCAACGGTATGGCAGTCAACCGGAGGGACGCATTGTACGATCCTGGTTGATGCAGATGGTAACATCCTGTCTTCTGCTGAAGATATCGGGCGGCATACCTCTGTAGACAAGGCAGTGGGAAAAGCGCTGCTGTCCGGTGTAGATCTCGCTAATTCATGTATGGTCTGCACAGGACGGCTTCCCGGAGACATGGTAGCAAAAGCTTACCGGGCCGGAATCCCGGTTGTTGTCAGCAACAATGCCCCGTTCTCATCAGGGATCTCTCTTGCAGAACGGATGAACATGACACTGGTGGGATTTGCCAGGCCACCGCGGATGAGCATCTACACGCATCCTGAAAGAATCCGGCTGTAAGGGAACATACCCACGGGTCATTCTCCGCATCAGATCTGCGGAACCAAGGGGCCATGGTAGCGGGACGTGGCTCTTGATCATTAAAAAATCGGGATTTCATTCAATGCTACATCCCATGTGTCTGCAACAGGGAGGATCAGGGCTCTTCTAAATATCTCTTCATACTGGAACGGAGCTCGCTGAATCGTTCAGTCCTGCTGATCCGGGAAACAAAATACAACAGAATCTGTGGTATCAAATCGGACTGTACTGCGAGGGGTGTGAGAATGAGAAATGATTAAACTCTAATTCTTTGTAATCATACAACAATTACCATGAATGAAAAGAGAATTCGGTCTGCATTCCAGGAAGAAGGGATCGAAAAAGAGATACAATGCCCCGAAGCGTTTCTCATTTCAGAGAAATACGGGATTTCAAAGACCGATATCTCGGGGTTCTGCAATGAGAACGGGATCAAGATCCGGGCCTGCCAGCTTGGTTGTTTCAAATGAGCCTTTCTCATCAGAACAATTTCTCTCGAACGCGGTATGAGTCATAGGAAGAGACAATGCGGGAAATACCGCTGGCTACTCTTCGTATCCCTCTTTCGGGATGAAGTTGTCAGACCCTGTGAAAAGGGATGGATCAAAAGGCAGAGTCAACGGAAGAGAAAGAACCATCGGTGCATGGAAGAGCTGCCCAGGGAAGGACTTTCTCTCACGTGACGGGAAAAAGTGATCAGATGAATGATACAACGAGACTGCATATAGAATGGCGCCACCTTGACCTGGGGCAATCCTTCTGCGGCCACTGCTCCGATACCGGGGTCAATCTCTGGGAAGTGATCACCACCCTCGGGCAGGAGCACCTGCTCGATGATGTGGAACTGGAACTCGAAAATACCATCCTCCCGCCAGAACAATATGAGGAATCAAATGTCGTGCTCATAAACGGAGTTCCTGTCGAGAACATCGTAGGTGCAGAAGTCACGTTCGCTGGTTACAATGGTTGCCAGGACCTGAATGGGGAGCCCTGCCATGTCCACAGGGCGGCACCCGGACGGGAGAATGTGTTCAAAGCGATACCCGAAGAGATGCTCCGGGCAGCCATCCTGAAGGTTCTGGAACGGGCTTAATCCAGGGTTTCATGGCATTGCATCTACGCTCTGATTATAGGGCATTCTCTGTTATTGAGGAAATGCCTGGGGACATCCCGGAACGGGTTTAATAAATAGTATTATTTGTTGCTGGTAATCAATTAAATCAGGTGAGTTTCATGAAGATCAGTGCAAGAAACCAGATCCCGGGAACCGTGAAGATGATGAAGAAAGGCCCGGTGACCACGGAGGTAGTAATCTCGATTGCGGGAGGTCTTGAGATCGTCTCGACCATTACGACCTATTCTGCCGAGCATATGAAGCTGAAGGAAGGGGCGAAAGTATACGCAGTGATGAAAGCATCCGAAGTGATTGTGGGGATCGATTAATCCTTTTTTCCATCCGGGGCTCTCTAAAACCGCGTGGCAATGAGGGCATCAAGATACTCAGCGGGATACGATCCATTGCCCGGATTATACCATACATCGATCCGTTTCCCTCCAATACGGGCGTGAATCTCGAGAAGGCCGTACTTATGGATGATATGCACCGGACCGGCTGCGGTATCCCGGATATAGAGTTCTTCGCTCCCTAACAAAGCGTCAATATCCTCGCGTGTGACGGTTCGGGATAGCCTGTATATCTGGAGCTCCCAGCCCGGGTAAGGGGAGACTGGATTTGCACAAGGGGAACTCATTGTTCAGACTTCACCATTTTGGATGGGTTGCAGGTCAGACACTGGTGATAACCGGCAGTTCACACGATTGACCATGGACATGAAGTTATTCGTGGGAGCTGCCGGCATCATAGAACAATTCGATCGGCTCTAAAGCTGTATTATCGAGCACCAATTCTGATGCATGGTACTTGTCTACTTCCCTAAAGATAAATATTTTCAATTAATAAATCGAATTAGTTAATTAATTATACTTCATCATCACTTTAAATTGTATGAAATTTTCCTGGATTACTATTGTTACATTAACATTGCTCGCGGCAATTATTGGTGCCGGCTGTACTACCGAACAATCACAGCCCGAGAAAAAGACGGATCTTACGGTCTTTGCTGCCGCTTCACTTACAGGAGCACTGACCGATATGGCAAAGGAGTACGAGACAAGCCATCCCGGTGTCCACATTGTCACCAACTTCGACGGTTCGCAGGCGCTGCGAACTCAGATCGAACAGGGTGCAGATGCCGATCTGTTCCTGTCAGCCAACACGAAACAGCTGTATGCCCTCCGTGACCAGGGGCTCATGGAGAATCGCAGTATCGGGCTGTTTGCGAAGAACAAACTGGTTGTCATCACCCCGGCATCCAATCCAGGGAATATCAGCACCCTTGCCGATCTCGCACGTCCAGGTGTAAGGCTTGTTATCGGCACAAAAGATGTCCCGGTCGGGGATTACTCCCGGCAGATACTTAAGAAAATGGCCAATGATACCGCTTACGGACCCTCGTATCAAACTTCGGTACTTGGCAACGTCATGTCGGAAGAGACCACCGTGACTGCCGTTGTGGCAAAAGTCTGGATTGGAGAAGCCGATGCAGGGATCGTCTATGAATCGGATATCACCCCTGACAATCGTGATAAATTCGTGATTATCACCATCCCAGAAACGTTCAATGTTATTGCTGAGTATCCGGCCGGGATCGTGATGAACTCAGGAAACAAGGACGAGGCAGCCGGTTTTATTGCATATCTGAAAAGTGATCAGGGCAGGCCGATCCTTGCCAGGCATGGCTTTGCCGTACCGTGAAACCCTGGTGGCAGATGACAGGGAAAGGGGATTTACGGGGCAGGAAGAACCTTGCTCTTACCATCGGAGCCGGTGTGCTGATCACCCTCCTCATGGTATTCATCATCACCCCCATTCTCGGGCTCTTTTTTCGTATCACCCCCGAGCAGTTCCTGGCATCCCTTACCGATCCGATGGTATGGAATGCATTGGTATTGAGTCTCATCACTGCGGGGATTTCGACACTGGTAATTATTCTTGTTGGGACCCCCGTGGCCTGGATCAATGCCCGGCACCGCTATCCCGGCCGGGAGATCGTCGATACCCTGATCGATCTTCCCCTCGTCCTTCCCCCGACTGTTGCCGGCCTTGCCCTGCTCATGGCTTTCGGCAGGATGGGACTGATCGGGGGATTTTTTTATAACTTCGGGATCAGTATTGCCTTCACAACCATTGCGGTTATCATAGCGCAGATTTTTGTCTCTGTCCCGTTTTATATCAGGCAGGCCCGGGCAAGTTTTGAACAACTCGATACCATGTATGAAAATGCCGCCCGGAGCCTGGGATCAACTCCCCTTCCAACCTTCTTTACAATCATCCTCCCCCTTGTGAAAGCAGGGTTAATTGGAGGGGCAATTATGTCCTTTGCCCGGGCTCTCGGGGAATTCGGCGCGACCATCATGTTTGCCGGGAATTTCCAGGGGCGGACCCAGACGATGCCTCTTGCCATCTACACTGCCATGCAGGGTGATCTATATGCCTCCATCACTCTTTCTGTTATTCTCATCATCATCTCGTTCCTCGTGATTGCTATCGTAAAGTTCAGGCTCAGGGGGTATATGCAACGCTAGAAGTGGCACTCCATCGGGACCTTCGTGATTTTCATCTCGAAGCAGAATTCAGCATCGGAAAAGGCGAGACATTTGTCCTTATTGGGGAGAATGGTTCGGGAAAATCAAGCCTTCTCTACCTACTCTCGGGCCTTTTGTCGCCAGAATCGGGATTTATATCGCTCGACAACCGGGTGCTCTACGATGGATGCAAGGGTATTCACATCCCGGCAGAAGAACGGGACATCGGTTTTGTCTTCCAGAACTATGCCATTTTTCCCCATCTGACTGTCTTTGAAAACGTGGCATTCGGCCTGCGGCGAAGGAAAGTCCCTGAGTCGGAACTCCGTTCAAGGGTTGCGGAAAATCTTGCCCTCCTCTCCCTTGAACATCTGTCGGATGTCCGTGCAGACCAGCTCTCAGGCGGGGAATGCCAGAGAGCAGCCCTGGCGCGGGCTCTTGTCATTGAACCGTCTCTGCTTCTCCTTGATGAGCCGGTTAGTGCCCTGGATGCCATAGCCCAGGAGCGTATGCGATCCCAGATTTGTGCCTATGTCAGAAAATCCGGTATTCCCTGCATTACCGTCACTCATTCATTCAGGGACGCAGTGTCCCTTGGTGACCGGCTTGGAGTCATGGAAAGAGGGAGGATTATCCAGGACGGCGACCTGGAGGAAGTCATGGGAAGCGGGAATACCTTCCTCCACCATTTTTTCTGTGGATGCAAGAAGGATTCTCACCGCTTGTGAAGCATAAAACTATTATTGGGCATATGCCCTTTTGACATTTCATGGACATTACAGGATACCTGGATCCTCATGACTATACTGAAAAGTGAATAATGGGCAGGATGCCGATTCCGATCCCACCTACTGAGGCCTGGTTGCCAGAAAAATTTTTGATTTAAATTTTACACCCAGACGTTTTCGGGGAACGCCATATTGGTGTAGATGTCCTCGAGCCGTGCCTTGTGCCCCCGCTCCATGTTTGCGAGCTGGGAGAAGAGGAACTGCGTTTCGGTGTCCTTGGAAAGTTTAGCGAGCTGGGTGTACATCTGCATCGCCTGCATCTCTCTCCTGATCGCCACAACAAGACCTTCGAGAGGTTTCATGTCAACTTTCAGATCAGGTGTCGGCAGGTTGTCTCCCACCTTGTAATCGTGTGATGCATCAAATTTCATCTTTAATACATCCTTGTCGAGCACTCCCTGCAAAAACTCCCGGTGTTTCTTCTCTTCCCCGGCAAGTTCGGCGAACAGGTCCTTCAATGCCTTGTCCTTCACCTTGTCGGCAATGCCACGATAGAACGTGTATGCCTCGATTTCCTTGTCGATTGCATCTTTAATGATCTTCTTTGCATCTTCTGCTTTCATGGTTTTTTCATCTCCCCATAAGATTTGTGCGTCGGTCCTACCAGTAAAAATTAATTGGTATAGGCTGGCTTCCCGAGCTTCGGCTCAAAGAACTTGTCTGCCTCTGTCCTGATTGCATGCGAGAAGAGCGCCAACGGTATCTCCGACGGGCAGCCCTCTTCGCACTGGCCGCAGTTGATACAGGAGTCGGAGATGTGCGCAAAGCGGCGCAGGTGGAACATCGGGTCGGCCGGGATGAACCCAGCGCGGACCATCTGGTCAGGCTGTTTCCACTTGTCAGCAATGGTGACACAGACCGGGCAGTGATCGATGCACGCGTAACACTTCATGCAGCGCCCGGTCTCCTTGGCAATGGTCTCCCAAAGGGTGGGGGCGAGAATGTCAAAGTCTTTCTTCCGCCACTTGTCACCGAGCTTATACATCGAACTTTCTACCTTGGAACGGAGTTCGACACCCTTGGGGTTTGCCGGTTCGGTGGATAGTTTGTTGGCTTTGATGGCCGCATCGAGAAGCTTTGCACCCTTGTCGGAGCATACCTCGACAAAGGTTGCTTTTCCAGCCTTGTCACCGATGACTCCCCAGTTCCCGCAGGCAATATCCGCCTGGCGGGGGACCTTCAGCTTGCACCGGCGGCAGTTACTCCTCCGCCCGTACCCGGCCTCTTCCAGTTCATCCATGGAGATGCCCTTGTGCCCTCCCTCATACTCGATGATGAACTGGCCTTTGTCGATCTCTTCCTTGGTGACCGTGTTTGGATCAACGCCAAACTTCTCCTTGATCATCTTCCGGGCAGTGACCGGGCTTACTGATCCACCGCAGTTGACACCGACCATGAGGATGTTGTCAAGGTTGACCAGCTTGCGTTTTGAAAGCTCAAGGAGGCCCATCAGGTCGCATCCCTTGACCACCATCCCGAGCTTCTTGCCGGACATCTTGGGCACATACTCCACAACCAGTTTGGAGAGGAGAAGCGTACCGCAGTGGAGCGATCCGGCACATGCATCAAGGTCTTTGGGATTCGTAACGATGGTTGGTACTGCATCGTACAGGTCAACACCGCGCTTGACGGCAAGTACGGCATCTACCATCTTGCTCTCAAGTGCATACTTGAGGAGCTCGGTGACCGCACCCCCGCATTCCGCCTTCTTTGCGAGGGCAGAATCATTGGTCCATGCATACAGCATATCGCCTTTCTTTGACATTTATGCCACCTTCTCAACCTTGACAGCACAGTGCTTCAGTTCCGGCATCTTGGAGAGCGGGTCGAGGGCAGTGTTGGTGAGGTTGTTTACACCCTGGTGGAAGTGCATCGCCATGTACAACACTTTCGGCGCAACGTCTTCCGATACCCTTGCCTTGGTGATGGTCTCACCACGGCGGCTCGTCACCTTGACCTTGTCTCCTTCCTTGATACCAAGCTCCTTTGCATCCTGCGTGTTGATCTGGATATAGGACTCGGGCACTTCATAGTGCAGTTGTTTGGCACGGTCGGTCTGGGTCCTGGTGTGGTAGTGGAAGATCACACGTCCGGTCATGAGCGAGAACGGGTATTGTGCGTCCGCTACTTCCGCCGGTGGTCGGTACTCGAGACCGAACATGGTGCCTTTCCCATCTGCTGCTGAGAACTTTCCGATGTGGAGGATGGGGGTTCCCGGGTGCTCGATGGTCGGGCAGGGCCAGTGGACTGACTCTGGTTTCTCCATCTTCTCGTAGGTCACACCAAACTGGCCCGGGGTGACTGAACGCATATCGTCCCAGACGTCCTTGGCACTCTTCCAGTCAAAGCCCTTGAGACCCATCTTTTTCGCGAGCAGGGCGATGATCTCCCAGTCATACTTCGACTGACCGGGACCGTCGACGGCCTTCCGGACACGGTTGACACGCCGCTCGCCGCTGGTGAAGGTACCGTCTTTCTCGGCAAAGCAGGTGCCAGGCAGGACAACATCTGCATAGTCGCAGCTCTCGTTCCAGAAGATATCCTGCATGACGCAGAAGTCGAGCTTTTCGAGCTGCCTCCTGACATGGTTCGAGTCAGGGTAGGAGACGGTCGGGTTCAGGCCCATGAAATACATCGCCTTGATCGTCGTGCCGGCATCGTTGATCTGCTCGGTGAGGGTCGATCCATACCATTCAGGGAGTGAACCTTCCTTCAGGAACCAGGCCTTCTCATGCTTGGCACGGTTTTCGGGAACTGCGACAGCCTGGTACCCGGCGAAGACGTTCGGGTACGCACCCATGTCACAAGCCCCCTGCACATTGTTCTGGCCACGGAGCGGGTTGACACCGACACCCGGACGTCCAATGTTGCCGGTGAGCAGCGAGAGGTTGCCCATTGAACGGACATTGTCAGTACCAGTGGTGAGTTCGGTGATGCCGAGGCAGTAGATGATGACTGCGTTCTTTGCAGAGGCATACTGGCGGGCAAACTCCTTGACCGTCTCCTGCGGGACACCGTGGATGTTCGTGGCGTCAGCATACTTCTGGACCATCGTTTTCAGGTCATCGAAGCCTTTTGTCCGCTCCGCGATGAACGCCTTGTCCTCGAGGCCTTCCTTGATGATGTAGTACATCATGTTGTTCGCGAGCGCTATGTGGGTTGACGGGTTGAACCGGATCCACTTGTCAGCAAGCCGTGCTGTTGCACTGTACCGCGGGTCAACCACGACAATCGGGATGCCCTTCTTCTTGGCCTGCATGACGCGGCGGCCGGCAAGCGGGTGGGCCTCGACTGCATTGGAGCCCCACATGACGATCAGGTCAGAGTTCAGGACGTCTTCAAACGGGTTCGTGGCTGCACCGGAACCGAAGGAGAGCGAGAGCCCGGCAACGGAAGGTCCGTGGCAGATACGGGCGCAGTTGTCGACGTTGTTCGTCAGGAACCCGCACCGCGCCCATTTTTGTAACGCGTAGCAGTCCTCGTTGACGGTACGGCAGGACGTCTGGAAACCAAGCGCCTTGGGCCCGTGCTTTTTGGAGATCTCCGTGAACTTCTTGACGATCAGGTCAAGGGCCTCATCCCAGGAAGCGTCCACGAACTTTCCGTTCTTCTTGATCTTCGGTGTCGTAAGCCGGTCAGGGCTCTGGACATGCTCCCAGCAGGTCATTCCCTTAGGACAGAGCTTGCCTTCATTGATCGGGGACCGCTTGTAGGGTTCTACTCCTACCAGCTTTCCGTCGCTGACAACAAGGTTGAGTCCACAGCCAACCCCGCAATACGGGCAGGTGGTGGGTACATACTTTAAAGCTTCATTACTCATATACATCCCCCTTTAACGGAGATATCCGGAGGAAAATCCGGACTTTTGATTAACTAGTGTTTATAGTTAATGACTCCAACTTCATGTTATTTAAATATTAATAAATTTAGTTTATTTGTTAATATATATTTATTAACTCACTATGGAACAACGAGGTAACCGCGAGCTGCATAATCCTTATTAAAGCAGGCAGCCTTCGCTTTTTATGCAGTTTACCAGCCACCCTCGCGCGTTCACTGAAATGCGGGAGAGTATGGACGCCTATGAAATCAGTCCTGCCCTGCAGGAACAGTTTACCCGGTGCATCAGTTTTCATACGGTCACTGCACCTGGCCTCTTTATCGGTGTCTTCATGGTAGACTACGCGATTGAGCTCCTTGGTGCCCGGCATGGGGAGAAGCTCTACGCTGTAGCGGAAACGTACAAGTGTATTCCCGATCCCGTCCAGGTTATGTCAGGGTGTACATTCGGAAATCACCGCCTCCAGGTTGTTCCTATTGGGAAGTTTGCCCTGACGATGAACCGCCCATCGGAAAAGAAGGACATTGAAGGGGTAAGAGTATATGTGGATGCAGAGAAACTGAAACAATACCGGATAATCAATGCCTGGTACACCCATAGTCCCGGGTTTGACAGCGCAACGATGATCTACCCCCTCATCGATGAGATCCTGAAAGCCGGACGTGATATCCTTTCATATCAGCGGGTCAGGGTAAGGGTGCCTCTCAAGAATACATGGAAATCAGTGAAATGCAACACCTGCGGAGAGATGGTTCCGGATATCGCACTTGAGGAGGATCATTGTAAGGGTTGCGGCTCTCTGTCCTACTATGACGTTCTGTCGTGAATGGGAAAGACCGGGCGTAGCGGACACGTCTCTCTTCTGAAAATACCGCTGCTCTCGTTTTAATTTCCGTAATGAATTTCTGAAAAAAATTGAATGGAATATACCCTTACTTGAAGATATCAAAGATCTGGTCGCTGCCGGTTGCAGCAAGCCGGTCGCGCTCGTCACGCTCTTCGACAAGTGCAAGGAGTGGAAGTGACATGTCAACACCAGGTACATGCCCGAACATCTTCTCAAGCTCGACCTGCTGGGCGTGCATGAACAACGCATTTGGAATATCCATCGCACAGAGCTCCTGGCACTGTCCGCAGTTCACGCAGGAGTCGGCGATATGCGCGAACCGGATGAGGTGGAACATGAAATTGGGTGGGACCTCCCCTGGCTTCACAAGATATGGTTTCTTCGTGCTGCATTCAACGCAGTAGCAAATCGGGCAGTTCTCTATGCAGGCATAACACTTGATGCACCGCGAGGTCTCCTTCACGATCTTCTTGAGACGTTCCCTTCCCTCACCCAGGCCTTCGAAATCCTTCTTCCGCCACTTGTCGCTGAGCTTGTACATTGCATTCTCGACTTTGGCACGGATCTCAAGCCCCTTTGGATTCGGAGCCTCGGTCTTGATCACGCCGTCCTTGACCGCCTTGTCAAACAGGTCGGCACCCTTTGCGCTGCAGACCTCGACAAAAGTAGCCTTCCCGGCCTTGTCACCGATGACCCCCCAGTTCCCGCAGGCAAGGTCTGCCTGGCGGGTCACCTTCAGCTTGCAACGGCGACAGTTGCTCCTCCGTCCGTAGCCTTGCTCTTCGAGTTCGTCAATGGAGATACCCTTGTGGCCTCCCTCATACTCGATGATGAACTGTCCCTTGTCGATCTCCTCCTTGTGGACTGAGTCAGGATCCACTCCGAACTTTTCAGTGATCATCTTTCGTGCCGTGACCGGGGAGACCGTGCCGCCGCAGTTCACGCCGATCATGATGATGTTGTCAAGGTTGACCTGCTGGCGCTTGGCAAGTTCGTAGAGCCCCATCATGTCACAACCCTTGACCGTCATCGCGATCTTCTGGGTGCCAGCACCGTCAAGGTACTTCTTGACGAGCTTGGACATGAGCAGCGTTCCGCAGTGGAGCGACCCGGCAGTCTTGTCAATATCCGTAGGGTCGGTAATGAACACCGGGACCGCATCGTATATGTCCTGCCCCCGCGTGACGGCAAACACTCCGTCGACTATTTTCTTCTCGAGCGCATACTTCAGGAGGCCGCTCACGGCACCCCCGCACTCAGCCTTCTTTGCCAGCTCGGCATCGGATGTCCACGCGTAATACATGTCGCCTTTCTTCGACATGCTTACTTCGCCTCCGTGATCTTCTCGACAGCAACGGCACAGTGCTTCAGCTCGGGCATCTTAGACATAGGGTCGAGCGCGGTATTGGTGAGATTGTTTGCCCCGTTCGGGAAGTGCATGGCCATATACAGGACACCTGGGGCTACATCATCGGTAATCCGGGCAAGCGGGGTGGTCTCTCCCCTGCGGCTCCGCACCTTGATATGCTCATCTTCCTTGATACCGAGTTTTTTCGCATCTTCTGTGTTGATCTGGACATAGTTCTCTGGCACCTCGTAGTGAAGCACCTTGGACCTGTCGGTCTGGGTCCTCGTATGGTAGTGGAAGATCAGCCGCCCTGTCATCAGGGTGAAGGGGTATTCCGCATCTGCAACCTCGGCGGGGGGACGGTATTCGATACCAAAGAAGGTGCCAAGCCCGTCCGCCGAAGCGAACTTTTCCTTGTGCAGGATCGGGGTCCCGGGATGTTCTTCAGTCGGGCATGGCCAGTGTACGGATCCTGGTTTGTCGATTCTTGCATTAGTCGCCCCGAACATGGATGGGGTTACCTTCCGCATGTCGTCCCAGATCTCCTGGGGTGACTTGAAGTCGAATCCCTTCAGCCCGAGTTTCTTGGCAAGCAGGACAAAGATCTCCCAGTCCTCTTTTGCCTCGCCGGGAGGATTGACGGCTTTCCGCACCCTGTTGATCCGCCGCTCTCCACTCGTGAACGTCCCATCCTTCTCGGCGAAGGATGCACCAGGGAGGACTACATCCGCATACTCGCAGGTCTCGGTGAAAAAGATATCCTGGACAACCAGGAAGTCGAGCTTTTCGAGTGACCGTTTCACATGGTTCGAGTCCGGGTAGGAGACTGCCGGGTTTAAGGCAAAGATGTACATGGCCTTGATGGGATCTCCGCACTGGGTGATCTGCTCGGTCAGGGTCGACCCGTACCAGTCCGGGAGGCCGGTGACGCCCCAGGCATCCTCCATCTTCTTTCGCATCTCCGGGAGTTCGCACTTCTGGTATCCCGAGTAGACGTTGGGGTAGGCACCCATGTCACAGGCACCCTGCACGTTGTTCTGGCCCCGGAGGGGATTGACACCGACACCCGGGCGCCCGATGTTGCCGCAGAGCATCGAGAGATTTCCAAGCGACCGGACGTTATCGGTCCCAGTCGTGAGTTCGGTGATGCCAAGGCAGTAGATAATGACGGCATTCTTTGCAGCGGCATACTTCCGCGCCATGTCCTTCACGGTCTCTGTGGGAACACCGGTAACCTTTTCTACATCCGCATAGCTCTCGACGGTCTTCTTCAGGTCTTCGAACCCCTTGGTCCGCTTTTCGATGAATTCCTTGTCGTGAAGGTTCTCCTTGATGATCCAGTACATCATCGAATTGATGAGAGCGATGTGCGTTGACGGGTTGAACCTGATCCATGTATCTGCAAGCTTCGCAGTCGGGCTGTATCGCGGGTCAACGACCATGACCGGGATCCCTTTCAGTTTTGCCTGTGCAATCCGCCTTCCAGCAAGCGGGTGGGCTTCTACTGCGTTGGAACCCCACACAAGGATGAAATCAGAGTTGAGGACATCCTCAAATGGATTTGTTGCCGCCCCTGATCCAAACGAGAGCGAGAGTCCTGCGACCGATGGACCGTGGCAAATGCGGGCGCAGTTGTCCACGTTGTTGGTCTTGAACCCCACCCGGGCGAGTTTCTGCATGATATAGCATTCCTCGTTCGGCGTCCTGCATGAGACCTGGAATCCGAGCGATCTCGGACCGTTTTTATCCGAGATCTCCTTGAATTTCTTGGCTACCAGGTCAAGTGCCTCGTCCCAGCTCGCCTCTTCGAACTTCCCGTTCTTCTTGATCAGGGGTTTTGTCAACCGGTCAGGGCTGTGGATGAATTCCCAGCAGGTCATACCTTTCGGGCAGAGCTTGCCTTCGTTGATCGGACTCCTCTGCCAGGGGGCAACACCGACTGCTTTGCCATCGCTGACGATGAGGTTCAGCCCACACCCCACACCACAGTAGGGGCATGTCGTGGGCACGTATTTCAGGGTTTCTGGTTTGGCATTACTCATAGAAATCGTTCCGGAAATCTTGATTCCTGGGGTCCTCGATGAATTGCTGTACAATAGAATAAGCAGGGCTTGAAGGTATATAAAATATAAACAATTATAATTAACAATATGCCTATTTAATTAAATATAATTTATTAACCGGGAGGACCTCTTGGCGCGATTCTGTGGATGCACGCGCAAATTGTTCATATCATACTCTTGATATGAGTAGAATTGTAATATAACACGGTTACCATGACCAAAGCAGAAGACGAGATACAATCGCTGATGGACGCTCACGCAATCTCCCCTCTATTACAGGATTATTTTAAACGCTGCATCGAATTCCATACGTATCCGGCACCAGGTCTCCTTATCGGGGTGTTCATGGTCGATTATGCGGTAGAACTTCTTGGTGCAACTCCCGGGGAAAAGTTGTACTCCGTCTGTGAAACCCAGAAGTGTGCTCCCGATCCCCTTCAGGTCATCCTCCATTGCACATCCGGGAATCACAGGCTTCGGATCATCCCGATGGGACGCTTTGCAATGACCCTGAACCGTCCTTCAACAGAGCCCTTCACGGAGGGGATCAGGGTATTCATCGATCCGGGAAAATTGGAGACGTACCCACTCATCAATTCCTGGTTCACGAACGATCCTTCGTTCAATCCGAGAGTAAAAGCATTGCCCTTGATGGATGAGATATTCAGGGCAGGCCGGGATATCCTCTCTACCGAGAAAGTCCTCGTTCAGGTGACACCCAAGCAAAAATGGCAATCGGGGAAATGTCGTGTCTGTGGTGAGATGGTCCCGGCAGACCTGCTCCACGATGGTGTCTGCATCGGATGCGGTCCGGATGCGTATTATCATAAGGCATGAACCGCTCATGGCAGCCATAGCGGGATGATTCCGGAGTGGTGTGAATGACTGACCTGCACCTGGTGCCGGTAGGGGTGGTCCACTCACCGGTCCGGTCTTGCCGGGAGATGCCTTCCCTTGGCATGGATGGGGAGATTGAACTCTTCCCCTCCTTTGCCGATGCCCTTGAAGGGATGGAGGGGCATTCCCATCTTTTTGTTATCGGATGGATGCATCGGGCGGATCGAACCGTGAAGAGAGCAGTCCCAAGAAAGATCTCTCCGGATCTCCCGGCAAAAGGGGTGTTCTCGATAAGGTCTCCCTCACGACCAAATCCGCTCTCCCTGACTATTGTAGAACTCCAGGGAATAAGGGAAGGGCGGATTCTTGATGTCTCGTTCCTCGACCTTATCGATAGCACTCCTGTAATCGACCTCAAACCCTACCAGCCCGGGACCGATAGTATCTTTTCCGCGAAAAATCCGGATCGTTCGGTGAAGATCGGTAAAATTTCAATGGAACGCTACCGGGACGACCTCATCAGGGAGGCAATCGGATTCCATGGAGAATATTGTCCGGCTGTCGCTGTTGCAGTGAGGATGATGATAATGGCTACCCGGGTTATGGGGGGTGATCTTGCACGCGACGAGATCACCTGCAGCCTTGGGCCTGATCCCTGTATCAATGATGCCCTGATGGGAATCACAGGGGCCCGGTTTGGCAACGGCCGGCTTATCATTCCTGAAGGCTGGCCTAAAATCCAGGTATATTGTATATCCGGTCATGGAATATCCCTGGAATTCGGGAACCTGTCGATTCCCCCTGCGATTCCTTTGGTGAATTCCACAGCCGATACCGGATTATTCTCCTGTAAGGTTAATACTAAATAATTTACATAATAAATATGTAAATCAATTATATCCTTAGGCGTGAATATGGTCCGTCTGATGTGCGACACCAGCGAATCACGCGCACCACTCAATTGGATACCAGGATGAAGAAGCGTTACCTTACCCTCCAGACCCGTGGTGATGCCCTCACCCTGATGAAGACTGCTTTCCCTCCATCGGGGGGATCCATGACGATTCCCATCACCGAATCGGAAGGCAGGGTTGCATCAGAACCGGTCTATGCCCGGTATACCGTCCCCGATTCTTCAATTGCGGAGATGGATGGCATTGCTGTGAAGAGCAGCACCACCGTAGGGGCAGGGGAACAGCGTCCTGTTACTCTCACCGACTTTCTCAGGGTGGATACGGGGAACATGATCCCTCCGGAATACGATGCGGTAATCATGATCGAGGATGTTCGCCTGGAAGGGTCCTCCTGCATAATCAGAAAAGCGGCCCGGCCAGGGCAGTACATCCGACCTCCCGGCCAGGATATCAGGAAAGGGGACCTGATCATTCCCCTGGGTCACCAGATCCGGTCCTCTGATATCAGTGCGCTCGCGACCTATGGGTATGATACGGTTACCGTAAGAATCGTGCGTGTCGGGATTATCCCAAGTGGCAACGAGCTGGTTCCTATTGGAACAGTGCCAGGACCCGGCCAGGTGATCGAGACCAACAGTCTCTTTGCAGCCTCGTTCCTCTCTCGCCTCGGCGCTCTCTGCAGAACGTACCCGCTCGTGCGTGATGATCCCGTTGAGATTGCACAAGCCCTGGAGAAGACAGTTTTGGAAAACGATCTTGTACTCATATCCTCAGGAACATCGGCGGGAAGGCATGACTATTCGGCCAGGACCATCCTGCAACTTGGCAGGCTTCTCTTCCATGGTGTAGCGATATTGCCGGGAAAACCGGCAATGGTCGGGGAAATCTTGGGAAAACCGGTAGTGGGATTACCGGGATATCCTGTTGGCTCCCAGACGGTGCTCCGTGAGATCGTTGCGCCGTTCCTCGTCTCGTGGGGGCTTGCCCCTCTCACCGAATGGATCATACGAGGACGGCTCGCACGGGATATGCCCTCTGATCTTGGGTTCGATGAATATGTACCGGTATCGGCTGGTGCGGTCAACGGCACGTCCTGGATCTTTCCCCATCCCCGCGGCTCAGGTCTCCAGATGAACCTGGTCCGGGCGAACGGATATCTTCATATCCCGCTTGCCAGCGAGGGATGGGAGGCCGGTGCATGGGTCGATATCCACTGCACCTCTCTTCCCCACCAGATTGAGCGCACCCTTCTTTGTATCGGGGCAAAAAATCCTGGTACCCGGCAGCTTACCTATGCCCTTGCGAACCGTTCTGTCATGCTGCAGACCTTTGACGACCTCTCTTCGCGGGCGCTCCTTACCCTCCAGAAAAATTCCTGTAACCTTGTTGCACTGAATATTCCGGGTCTCTATGGGAACACAGGGACAGGGTATGCATGGAACGATACTCCTGCCGTCACTGTTCATATCGGCCGGATGCCGGTCGGCATCGTCTCGCGCACCGGTGCGGGTATCGCCGACCTTGACCACCTCCGGGTTGTGCCCTCCCCACAAGGCTCTACCGGAAGAATCCTGATAGACAGTCTGATTGCTGCAAACGACCTTGGTCACGACCAGATCGTATTGCATAGCAATGCGGTAAAAACAGAACACGCTGTGATATCGGCAGTGAAGACTGGAATTGCGGATGCAGGAATCTGCTCGGCAGTCCTTGCAAGGGAAGCAGGACTGGGTTTTGTTCCTCTCACTCACGAATCCCATGTTCTGGTAGCCCGGAACGAGTCTCTTGAGGATGAGAGAATACGAACCCTCCTGCAGATCGTCCAGTCTCCGGAATTCAGGAGGTCTCTTGAGGGTTGTTACAATACGGCATATACCGGGAAGGTCGAGGAGTTTACCGCTGAAGCCTGCCGGGTGAGTGTTTCCCGGCAGGAAGGGATTGCCAACCATGATACAGATTAAAGAA
>JAJRBU010000117.1 GCA_028679315.1 Methanoregulaceae archaeon | reverse complement strand
CCGGTCGGCGCCGAAGGCCCGGGACCACCGGGCCGCCGGATCACCGTCGGCGAGGAGCGCCGACAGGTCCAGCTCGAACTCGCCCCGCATCAGCCTGTGCCGGGGCACCAGGCGACCCTTGCGGCCGATCTCCGGGAGATCCGCCGGAAGGGCCGGGGCGGCCCCGGACACCCCGACGGCGCTCTCCCCGAGGGAATCCGAGCCCGAGCGAGAATCGCGCGGGCTCGGAGTTTCCTTCTTTGTGGGGGAGGCAGACCCTCCCCCGCGCCGGCCGCGACACGCGGCCTCCCCCTCCTCGGCGCCCGATGGGCGCCTGATGCCTTCAGGAGGTAGATGCTCCCTCGCGCTCTCCGGCGGGGGCAGGTCAGGACCGGCCGGGCCGTCCCGCGCTGGACTGGGGCTCTGCATGGGGAAGCTCGGGGAGGATCAGTTCGCGGGGATCGGGCGGCGGGAGGCCCGAGCAGGCGGCGAGGTCGACCCCGGGCATGCGGATAATGGCGTTGTAGACCTCGGCGATCACGTGGTGGGGGGTCGAGGTGCCGGCGGTGATCCCCACGTGCTCCTTGCCCTCGAACATCTCCGGCCGGAGCTCGTCGGCCTGCTCGATCTGGTAGGAATCGACGCCCACCTCGTCGCAGACGAGCTTGAGCTTCTTCGTGTTCGCCGAGTTGAATCCGCCGACGACGATCATCACATCCACCTGGGCGGCCAGCTCGTGGACGGCCACCTGCCGGTCCTTCGTCGGCTTGCAGACGGTGTCCTTGAACTGCACGTCGGCCTGGGGATAGGTCTTCCTGATCTTGTCGACGAGGGCGAGGACCTTGTCGATCTGCTGCGTGGTCTGGCAGACGATGCCGATCTTGTCCCGGCTGTCCAGCTTCCAGATCTCCGACTCGTCGCCGATGATGGTGAACTCCTTCAGATCCCCGATGATCCCCTTCACCTCGACGTGGTTCGCCTGGCCGATGACCACCGGGTGGTAGCCTGCCTGGACGAACTTCTTGACCGCCTTGTGGACCTGGAGGACCAGGGGGCAGGAGGCGTCGTACACCTTGAAGCCCATCCCTTCGGCCCTCTGGCGGAGCGAGTCGGGAGCCCCGTGGGCCGTGATCATGACGTTGGGCGTCGGGATGTCCGTGGACAGCTCGTTGACGATGTTCACCCCGTGCTGGCGGAGGATCTCGACCGTCTGGGGGTTGTGGACCAGCTCGCCGACGATCGTCAAGTTGCCCTTGAAGGAGGCGTCCATGGCCAGCTCGATCGCGTCCTGGACACCGAAGCAGGTTCCGAGACTCCTGGCGACGGTCACTCGCATGGCGTCGTAACTTTCAATGAAATTATATCTTACAATCGTCCAGGCAAGGATTATAACGGGAGGAGAAGGGAGAGTAAAGGAACGGCAAGAAGCAGAAATCATTTCTGGCCGATATTCCTTCCAGGATTACCATGTCGGCCACCCGTTCGGGAAGGTTCCCGACCGGCGGCAACGAAAACAGAGAATGGAGCCATGACCACGAAGGCCTCGAAATCTCGCGACCGTGCGGCGACCGGGGAATCGAAGAAGGACTCCGGTGCGATGACGCCCGCCCGGGCCCTGGAGGAGAAGATCCGCGACCGGACCGCCCGGGTCGCCGTGATCGGCCTCGGCTACGTGGGGCTCCCCCTGGCGCGGGCCTTCTGCCTGGCCGGCTTCCCGGTCACCGGCTTCGACATCGATCCCAGGAAGATCGAGAGCCTGAAGCGCTGCGAGTCCTACATCCTCCAGATCGATTCGAGGTGGCTCGAGGAGAAGTCGAAGGAAGGGAAGTTCACCGCCACCGACGAGTTCCGGAGCCTGAGGCAGATGAACGCGGTGATCATCTGCGTCCCCACGCCGCTGACGAAGACCTTCGACCCGGACATGTCCTACATCGAGAAGACCGCGACGGAGATCCGGAAGTACCTCGACCGGGGCCAGCTCATCATCCTCGAGAGCACGAGCTACCCGGGCACCACCGAGGAGGTGGTGAAGCCGATCCTCGAGGAGAGCGGCCTCCAGTGCGGCCGGGACTACTTCCTGGCCTTCTCGCCGGAGCGCGAGGACCCGGGAAACAAGAAGTTCAACACCCTCACCATCCCGAAGCTCGTGGGCGGCCTCGACGAGACGAGCGGCCGGCTGGCCCACCAGCTCTACGCCTCGGCGATCGAGAAGGTGATCCCCCTCAGCCACGCGAAGGTGGCCGAGGCGGCCAAGATCCTCGAGAACATCTACCGGGCGGTGAACATCGCCCTCGTCAACGAGCTGAAGATGTGCTTCGACCGTATGGGGATCGATATCTGGGAGGTCATCGGGGCGGCCTCGTCGAAGCCCTTCGGATACCAGCCCTTCTATCCGGGCCCGGGCCTGGGCGGCCATTGCATCCCGATCGATCCGTTTTACCTTACCTGGAAAGCGCGGGAATATGGTCAGAACACACGTTTCATCGAGTTGGCAGGCGAAGTGAATACCTCAATGCCTGAATATGTGGTTCACCGATTGGC
>JAJRBU010000133.1 GCA_028679315.1 Methanoregulaceae archaeon | reverse complement strand
TTATTAACAGCAATTTTAACCGCTTCAAAAGATCACCAGAGCATTTTTCTGTTATCTTTTTTTAAAATCACTTAATGTTATTACATGTTACTATTATTAACTATTTGTTATGCAGGGCCTTGACATATAACGAAAAGGTGTTATAATTGTATTCAGATAACAATTGTCAAAGTACGTACATAGATTAACAGGAGACAACATGGACTCTACAGAAAAAGTGCTGCAGCAAATAATAAACTACCAAAATTCTAACAGCCTATCCGATCAACAAATGGCAGACAAAATAGGGTGCAGTCGTCCGCTTTACCAGCGTACCAGAACTGCCAGGATTCCTATGGGGGGCACTTTTATCCGGGGCGCCATGCGCGTACTTACAGAAACATTTAAACAGGGGAGAAAATCAACAATACAACGAATAACAAAAGAAACCAATATTAACCTTGAGTTGAACATCGACGGCACGGGGGATTATGCCATTAACACCGGAGTACGGATATTCGACCACATGATTTCTCTTTTTGCCAGGCACGGGTTATTTGACATAAAACTCACCGCTACGGGCGATGATATTCATCACATGGTTGAAGACGTGGGCATTTGCCTGGGTAAAGCGTTCGGGGAAGCGCTGGGTGAAAAGAAAGGCATTGTGCGCATGGCCAGCGCCTCCGTACCTATGGACGAAACCATGGCAACAGTAGTGGTGGATTTTGGCGGGCGGGGTTATCCGGTGATAAAAGCCGAATTTAGCGGTAACGACTTATCCGGCCTGCCGGCTGACTTAATACGGCATTTCCTGGAATCATTCGCTATTGAAGCCAGGATGAATTTGCATGCCGCCATTGCTTATGGTATTAATGACCATCACAAAGCAGAGGCTCTTTTCAAGGCGCTGGGACGGGCGCTGGACATGGCCACCAGGATAGACGAACGTATTGCAGGGGAATTGCCAAGCACCAAGGGTTATCTGGAAAAATAGGGCTATTCCAATATCGCCAGCCTGCGGCCAGTCAACATTTCATAAGCAGCCATGTAACGCTTCGTTGTGGCGGTGACAACATCCGGCGGCAATTCAGGAGCCGGCGGCTTTTTATTCCACCCGGAGGCTACCAGCCAATCACGCACCGGTTGTTTATCGAATGATTCCTGGGATTTGCCTATCGTATATTTAGATACATCCCAGAACCGTGAGGAATCCGGCGTTAGCGCTTCATCGATCAATATCAACTTGCCGTTATCAATGCCGAACTCGAATTTAGTATCGGCGATAATTATGCCTTTGGAAAGGGCGTATTTCCTGGCCGAGATATACAACAGTGTGCTTTTATCTTCAAGTTCCTTGGTAACACGTAATCCTAACATTTTAGTGATATAGTCTTTGTTTACCGGTTCATCATGCCCGGAATCGGCTTTAGTGGTAGGGGTAAAGAGCGGCTGCGGCAGCTCCTGACTTTCTACCAACCCTTTTGGCATCGGATTACCGCTAATCGTACCTTTTTCCTTGTACTCCGCCCAGGCCGAACCGGAAAGATAACCGCGGATAACACATTCGAGGGGAATACGCTTGACCTTTTTAACGATCATGGAACGCCCGCGTAAATATGAGGGATAGTTGAAGCGCTTATCTTCCGGCAGATAGGAATCAAGGCCGTGGAGGTCATCAAGTGTTTCGACCATATGATTTGGCACAATTTCCTTGGTAATACGGAACCAGAAGTTAGAAAGGCGGTTAAGCACGTGGCCTTTGAGCGGGATGCCGGTGGGCAACACAATATCAAACGCGGAAATACGGTCGGTGGCGATAATCAGCAGGTGGTTACCGAGGTCGTAGGTATCACGCACTTTACCTTGAATAAACACCGGCAGGGGCAGTTTAGTCTCATAGATTACAGGGTATTCTTTATTTGCCATCGGTCTAACACCTTTCACGTTAAGCTAACAAATTCGTTTTTTAGGTCTCTTTTACTTCAGGGATGACTCCCTGCCATTGGGACTTGGTGAGACCCAGCCTTAAAAATATTTCATCAATATGCTGAAGGTAAAACTGGTAGTCGAAAATTTTATTTAGCTCTTCCGGTGTTAGTATTTTAGCGACATCCGCATCCGCTTTTATCAGCGTTAGGAAGCCCTTGGTGCCCTTCCAAGCTTTCATGGCGTTTTTCTGGACTATTTCATAAGCTTCATGACGGCCCATTCCCTTATCTATCAGGGCGAGCATGACGCGCTGGGAAAAAACCAGTCCCTTGGTCAACTCCAGGTTTTTCTTCATATTGTGCGGGAAAACCTGAAGACGTTTCATTACTGAAGCAAATAATACAAGCGCATAATCCATTATCAAACACGCGTCAGGGAAGGTAATACGCTCGTTGGAGGAATGGCTGATATCACGTTCATGCCAGAGGGCGATATTTTCCAGCGACGTCAGGGCATAACCGCGTACCAGGCGCGCAATGCCGCAGATCCTTTCCGTTAGCTCCGGGTTGCGCTTGTGCGGCATTGCCGATGAACCGGTGGTAACGAATCCCGGCTGACCGAATGGTTCTTCAACCTCACGTACTTCCGTCTTTTGGAGAGACCGTATTTCAGTCGCGAATTTCTCCAGCGAACCCGCGATGATAGCCAGTGTGGTAATAAACTGGGCATGGCGGTCGCGCTGCAGTATCTGGTTGGAAACGGGAGCAGGCTCAAGGCCGAGCTTACGGCAGGCTTTTTGTTCTACCGCCGGCGTGACGGTGGCATAAGTACCCACCGCCCCGGATATCTTGCCCACAGCGATTATTTTCTTGGCTTCATTGAGACGGTGCAGATTACGGCGCATCTCTTCTACCCAGATGGAAAGCTTTAACCCGAAGGATATAGGCTCGGCGTGAACACCGTGCGTGCGGCCGATCATCAAGGTATATTTATGCTCGATGGCACGTTGCGCCAGAACAGCCGTCAGGTCTTTAATGTCCTGGATTAAGATATCTGAAGCCTCAACAAGCTGGAGGCTGGTAGCGGTATCCATCACATCGGATGAAGTAAGGCCGAGGTGAATGAAGCGGGATTCCTCTCCCAGGCTTTCCTGGACGGAACCAAGAAACGCGGTCATGTCATGGCGGGTTTCTGCCAGGATTTCTTCCATACGCTTGAGGTTACACTTGGCCATCTTGATCTTGGGGATGGCATTACGGGGAACAACGC
>JAJRBU010000258.1 GCA_028679315.1 Methanoregulaceae archaeon | reverse complement strand
CCTCCCGTGCCTTCCGGATCATGAGGCTCTCGATCTCTTCCTGCTCGAGGGTATGGTCAGAGCCGTATTTCCCACAGTCGATCTTTTCTGCATGCTCCGGAAGGGATGTAAGAATCTCCTCCCCCGGGAGCTGGTCGTAGAGGATAACTTCGGCCAGATCGATCACTTCGCGGGCACGGAGGGTGAGAAGCCCTGCCCTCCCCGGGCCGGACCCGACAAGATACACTTTACCCTTCATCACAAATCCCAAGCCTTTCATATGCTTCCCTGATCAGTTCCTCTCCTGCTCTCCTGAGATTTCTGCCAAAAGCCCGGGCATCTTCGATGGAGCAGAGTTCCTCCTCCGTCCAGACCTGCCGTGTACCATCGAGCGACAGGATCTCCGCTACGACATGGCCTTGGTTCGAGTAGATCCCCTGCGGGGTGAAACAACCTCCTCCGACCTCTTCCATCACCGTACGTTCGATCTCCACATCGAACCGGGTCTGTTTGTGATCAAGGGGTGCAAACATCGTGCGGATTGAGGGGTCGTCACGGCAGACCACCGCGATGGTCCCCTGGTTTGGGGAGGGGACGAATGTGAGCGGTGAGAGACGGGTCCCGGGAACTGATAGTTCCATCCTCTGCAGTCCTGCCTCGGCAAGGACGATGGCATCGTACTGCCCTTCGGCAAGCTTCCGAAGCCTCGTATCCACGTTCCCCCGGAGCTGTTTCACGGAGACCCCCTCCATATTCCTGAGCAGCTGTGCCTTCCTCCTCGTGCTCGTTGTCCCAATCACCCGGATTGCATCCAGTGGAAGGGAATGGACAAGGAAATCCGCGGGGGAATCTCTCTTGAGGATTGCACAGGTGCAGAGCCCTGCGGGCCGCTTTGCGGGGATGTCTTTCATAGAGTGGACGGCTGCATCGATGGTTCCATCGAGGATTGCATCATCAAGAGCTCGCACAAAGACACCCTGCCCCCCGATCTCGTGGAGGGGGACCCCGTCAACGGTATCCCCTTTCGTGGTGATGGTGACGATCTCTGAATCCGAGCCCTGCTCCCGGAGCAGGGCTGCGACCCGCTCTGCCTGTGCCCGTGCAAGCCGGCTCCCCCTCGTCCCAATTCTCACAGGCATGACCGGTACGCGTCGCTGATCCTCTCGACATCCCCTCCACTATGGACTGCCGACAGGAAATTGGTCTCAAACTGCGATGGCGGGAGGAAGATTCCGGCCTTCAGCATGGCAGACCAGAATAAGGAGAACCGGCCTGTATCGCACTCCTTGACCTCCCGGTAGTTCCTTGGAGGAACGGATCGGAAGAAGAACTTGAACATCGAACCATGCTGGACAAAGGAGCCTCCCTTTCCGGTTGTCTCCTCGCCGATCCTCTTTCCGGCCGAATCGAGCTCGCGGTAGATGCCACGGTGCGCATGCAGCCACTGGATCGTCGCCATCCCGGCAGCAAGGGAGAGGGGGTTTCCCGAGAATGTTCCTGCCTGGTATACCGGCCCGGCCGGTGCAATCAGCTCCATGATCTCCCGCCTTCCTCCAAATGCCCCTATCGGGAGGCCTCCCCCGATGATCTTCCCGAGCGTGGTGAGATCCGGCCTGACGGTGTAATAGTCCTGGGCACCCCCGATTCCGACCCGGTAGCCGGTGATCACTTCATCGAAGATGAGGAGGACGTCATGGGCACGGGTGATCCGGCGGACTTCCTGAAGGTACCCTTTCTTGGGAAGGATGGGCCCGATGTTGCCGGGAACCGGTTCGATGATGAATGCCCCGATCTCCGGGTGCCGGGAGAGGAGGTTCTCCAGGGCATCGGGATCATTGTAGGGGACCTGCCAGGTATGGGAAACCACATCCGCGAGGACCCCTGCCGAGTCAGGGATCCCAAGGGTCGTCGCTCCTGACCCGGCCTTGACGAGTACCCCGTCGTGGGCACCATGAAAGCCCCCCTCTACCTTGACGATGTCGGGGCGCCCGGAAAATCCCCGTGCCACCCTGATGGCCGCCATCGTGGCCTCGGATCCGCTCGAGACGAACCGGAGCATCTCCATGCCCGGGTGGTCGCGGATGATCATTCCCGCATACTCGGGTTCGAGAGGGCAGGGGGTCCCATAGAGCCAGCCCTTCTCGAGCTGGGTGGTAATCGCCTCTTTTATGATGGGATGGGCGTGGCCCAGGATGAGCGGGCCGTATGCCATGCAACAGTCGATGAGATCTCCGCCATCAACCGTGGCGATCCTGCTCCCCTTTGCGGACTTTGTATAGAAGGGATGAGGCCGGATCGCTCTGACCGGGCTGCTCACCCCGCCAGGCATCAGCATCCGTGCCTGCTCAAAATAATCACTGCTCTTCATCAAGCCATCCTGCCGCGTCCGCGGCATAGTAGGTAATGATCAGGTCAGCACCGGCACGTTTCAGGCAGATGAGGCTCTCCATGACCACGGCCTTCTCGTTAATCCATCCGTTCATAGCGGCAGCCCTGATCATGGCATACTCGCCGCTCACCTGGAACACGGCCACGGGGAAACCAAGTTCCCGGACTGCGGCAACGATATCCAAGTAGAAGCCTCCCGGTTTTACCATGAGGATATCGGCACCTTCCAGTGCATCGTCCTCGGATTCCCGGAGGGCTTCCCGGGCGTTGGCCGGGTGGATCTGGTAGGTGCTCCTGTCACCGAAACTGTATCCTGAATCGGCGGCTTCCCTGAAGGGACCGTAGAGAGCACTTGCAAACTTGGTGGAGTATGATATGATCCCGGTCTCCTGGAACCCTTCGACATCAAGGGCGGTCCGTATCGCCCCGACCATGCCGTCAAGCATGCAGGAAGGGGCAACGAGATCCGCCCCTGCCTGTGCATGGCTGACCGCGATTTTTGCCACCAGTTCGAGGGAGGGGTCATTCTGGAGGTCCATCCCGCACGGCCCTTCCCCGATGATCCCGCAATGGCCGTGATCGGTGTATTCACACGCACAGACGTCGGTGATGACAAGGACGCCGGGAGCCTCGGACTTTATCCTCTTTATGGCTTGCTGGATCACCCCGTCAGGGTTGTATGCTTCCGATGCTTCAGGATCCTTATGGACTGGTATCCCAAAGAGAAGGACGGCACCGATCCCTATCTCCTGCAACTTCCGAACCGCCGGACCTATACGCGTCAGTGGATACCTGAACTGGCCGGGCATCGTGGGAATAGGTGTAGGATGGTCTGCGACCTCATCGATGAAAAGCGGCATCACGAGATCAGTCTTCCGGAGATGGTGCTCCTTAACGTAAGGCTGGATCAGCCTCCCGCGTAGCCTCCTCATTCGCTGTTGCGGAAACATAACTTTTCACCCCTGGTGATTGCAGCGACAAGCGACTCTGCATAGTTCAGGTCCCCTTCTTCTGCACAGAGCCGTATCGAGAAGGTGACATCGGAGAGGATCTTGCTTGTCAGTACTCGTGTCAGGTCATCCATGATCTCTTTTGTCCTCTCATTCCCGCTCCCCATCCGGCTGATCGCCCGGTCCCTCTCCCGGGTACGGATCGATTCTGCCCAGGTGTGGAGGATGGCGAGGGTGTCATCCGCTGCCTTGCCGTTAAGGAGGCGGACAAAATGCGAAAGTTCAGCGTCCAGGTACGCCCGGGCCCTGACCGCTTCCGACTTGCGGCTGTTCATGGTATTTTCGTTGATCTGCCTGAGGTTGTCGATGGTAAAGAGGTGGATCCCGTCAATGGCATCGGCACCCTCCTCGACATCACGCGGCTGTGCGATGTCTACAAGGATGAGCGGTCGTGGATGCCCTTCGAGCGGCCAGCACCGTCCTTTCATGATCTCCTTCAGGTCGTCACGGTGGATGACGGGATGGGGGGCCGAGGTGCAGGAGATGACGACGTCCGAGAGGAGCATATAGCGGGGGAGGTCGTTCAGCTTGACTGCTTTTCCCCCGATCTTTTTGGCAAGGGCCTCGGCACGACCGTAGGTCCGGTTGGCGACATAGATGGCCGTCAGGTTCTTTGCCGCAAGTGCCTGGGCGACGAGCATCCCCATCTCGCCGGAACCCACCACGAGGATCCGCTTTCCTTCGAGGGTGCCAAGCTGCTCCTCGGCAAGCAGGACTGCGGCAGAACCGATCGAGACTGCCCCCCGGTTGATCTGGGTCTGCTTCCGGACCTCGATCCCAGTGTGGACCGCCTTGTTCACGCAGAGTTCGAGGACCGGGCTTGTGCACCCTCTCTCCCGTGCGAAATCGAGCGCGGTCTTGAGCTGGCCGATGATCTGGTCCTCGCCGATGATCATCGAGTCCATGCCTGCCGCAAGTTCGAGGAGGTGGCGTAGGGCATCGACTCCGGAAAGGACCCCGAAGTCTTTCCTCCCCTCATCCTCCAGGAGCGAGACCAGGCTTGATGCCTCCCCGTGCACCAGGATCTCGATCCGGTTGCAGGTCTGGAGGAGCAGGACCCCGCGGAACCTGTCTTTTGCCTTTCTCAAGAATGCCTCCTCATCAGGGAACCTGAAGGCCTCGAGCATATCCACCGTCGCGGTATGGTGGCTGAGACCGGCGATCGCGATCGGGGAGAAGAGGACGTGGGTCATGGCAGGTACTTCTCCTCAATGATTTGCCATGCCCCCTCTTCACCTTTCGCTAATGCAGCCCATACCGAAGGGTCATGGAGGACTTTTGTCACGATATCTTTTCTTTTCCGCGAATCCGGCTCAATTTCCGGGAGATACTTCCGGAGCCTGGCCTGGAGTGCCACCATCCTGTCAAGGTCAGGAAGCGTGGCTTGGAGGTGTTCCCTGAGGAACCGTGACACCGCCGGGCTCTCGCCCTCGGTGCTCAGGGCAAGCAGGAAGTGGTCACCGGCAATGACCGAGGGGATCAGGAGATCTCCGGTATCTCCCGAAGCATTGTTGAACAGGATTCCCTTCTTCCGGCAGATCGTTCTGATGCGGTTGTTAAGCGATGCATCGGGTGTTGCAGCGATCACGGCAAATGCCCCTCCAACCAGAGCCCCTATCTCTTCATCAGACCGGTCCACGAGGTCGCACGAGACGCGTTTCACGTCCATTCCGGAGAAAAGGGGTGAAAACGAACGTGAGATAACGGTCACTTCCGCTGCAGGTGCAAAGAACCGTGCTTTCCGTGCCCCTACTTCACCCCCTCCAACGATCACCACGCTCTTCCCGGTAAGGTCGATCATGAGAGGGCGCATGTGCATATGATCTGGATTGGCGCGTAAATTAAGATGTTGGAATCGAGTGGATCCCTGCATCCCGGCAGGTGACAAGCTGGATTCCGGGAATTCCCTCCTCATCATACCCACGAAATGCCCGGGAAATCCCTTCAGGCGATGATTCGATACCCTTATAATGATTCAATTCCTATAATGCAGAGTCATTTGCGCCGATAGTGTAGTGGTTATCACTAGGCGTTGCCAACGCCTAAACCCGGGTTCGAGTCCCGGTCGGCGCACTCCTGCAACAGGTTAGATGCGCTGCATAATCCTTTTCTATTGAAACGACATTTCTTCCCTCATGGCGGGCCCAGAGAGAACCTTTAACCATTGCCGCCCGGAATATGCCGCCGCCTCTATTCAGCGGGCAAGGGACCGGGGAGAGCTCACAGAGAAAGACGCCGACCATATTCAAGAATTTATCCAGGAAACCCGGGCAACCAACGGTATTGGCACCTCACGCTGTAATAAATTGGTATTCTCACTTGTGGCATGGCGCCGGTATATCGGCCCTTTTTCAGATGTTACCACCGGCCAGCTCTATAAGGCATTTAGTTCAATCGATGAAGCTCGCTCACTTCGGGGGAAACCATATAAGA
>JAJRBU010000044.1 GCA_028679315.1 Methanoregulaceae archaeon | reverse complement strand
CCAAAGACCCTGTTCAGGACCCAGGTAAGAAGCGGATTGCCAATATACCGGTGAAGGGGAATCATCGCCCCATCGAGTATCTTTCCTTTGAACCGGGATCCGATAACCAGATCCGCTCCTTCATCAAGTTTCTTGATGAGCAGGGGGATTTCGAGAAAATCATAGGTGTTATCAGCATCCCCTATCACAATATACGCACCGCGGGCATTCCGGAATCCCTCAAGATACGCATATCCGTAGCCATGGTGCCGGGGATGGACGACAACTGCCCCCTTTGACCGTGCGATTTCAGGAGTAGAATCGGTTGATGAGTCGGAAACGATAATTTCTCCATTGACTCCTATCGATCGGAATACCTGCTGAATTTTTTCGATACAGATACCGATAGTTGTCTCTTCATTGAGAGCCGGCAGAATCACGGAAATTTCAGGGACGGTTGTATCGTTGTCTGTGTCCACCGGTGTCATCACCTGCCACATCGAGCGGGAACTATTGATTTGAGATTGAACAGTAAGAGTCCTGTTCGGCAGGAGATCGCATAATGATTCCTATATGCATAACTCCTTTTCTTCAAGACGGATGACTGCCGGAACCAGGCAGAATCTCTCTTGTCCTTGAGAAGAAAGAGCAGGGATAATATCCCGGCTTCATCCCGCAATGACCCTTCCTTCGAGGACCTCCTGTTCGGAAACCTCGAAAGTCCTACCTGTAGAGATAATCCTATATGGCCCAATGGTGTGGACAGGATAGGAAGACCCTTTTGTCGAATAGGGCAGGATAAAGAATCCGTTTTCGCTCTGCTGGCGATAGACAAAGGCCCGGCCAAGGTTGGTCTGGACCGTTACCTCAATTTCGCCTTCCCCTTTCAACCGGGCTCCCTTTACATACTCGAATGCTTTTACCGATTGAGCATACGCAGGGTTCGTTTCATTCCCAATACCTGCTTCTTCGTACATTAGGCGATAGTGACGGAGGGCCGGTACCGTTTCAACCGGAGTGTCAAGCCCGGTATTGAAGAGGGCGGCTCTCCGTCCTTCATGAGGGGATGAGTTGAACATAGCAATTTTTCCACGGGCAGTGCCGGGATCAAGAATCTCATGGACCAATATACGGGGAGTCGTCCTCACATTTTCCGGGATCTCATATTCTACATACAACACCGTTTCCGGCCGCGTCATCGAGCCATCGAAGTTGTGTAACCTGCTCACCATGGTCTGGTAAAACGGTGACTGATGCAGCCTGACCAGGGACTGGTTTTCTTTCTGATTAGATGAGGCATAACGGAAGATCTGATAATAATAGTTTTCCGGGAGTGATCGTTCATCGAGTGAACTATCATAAAATGCAACCATCGCCGGGAACTTTGATTCAACCATCTTCCAGTCGGTGATGACATACTTAACCCCATACTCGTCAGCGATCGTATTAGCATGCTCTTCAGAATCTGCAAAGAAATAAGCAGCAGAGGGTTTGAGATTATCCTGGAAAGGATTGGTAACCGGGATTCTTTGAGATACCACCGTAATCCAGTGCCCGTAATCCCACCATGACAGCACACCATAGGATGCATTGGGATAGCTCCACTGATCTCCCTGCCCATAGGATCCGAAGTACGGTACTCCAGGATCTGGGGTCGATTCATCCATCCACTCCAGCACCCCGCTCCATTGGTGCGGTATCAGGTTATCCTTTGTCAACGGTACTGCAATGGAGTAATCTGCAAGGACTGAGAACCCGCAGAAGATGACCATACATGCCAGTACAAGTGAAGTCCCCGTCCCTTCAAGAGCTGGCAGGATCGATCCCTCTGGCCTGGATTCGGTCGTCTTCTCTCTCTTTCTCTCTTTTTTTCCTTTCTGGTCGCGAACAGGTTTTTTCGCAGCTTTTTGCTCTTTTCCTGGTTTGTCAAGCGAGAATGCCATCCCGAGGGCGAAGGCTGCTGCGAGGACGAGGATAACGGTAAAGTAATATTCATACCGTGAGTGCTGGATGGTCGCGATCAGAAGTACTATCCCCCAGACCAGGGAGAAAAGATGGAGCGGGCATTCCTTTTTCCAGAAGATATACGCAAATAATCCGAAACCGATAACTCCCAGAATACTACCGATATTGTAGCTTGCCCACATCTGGCTCAGGGACCAGGGCTTCATCTCTTCAATAGGGGCAGCCGAGAAACTCGGCCCGAAAAATGCAGAGAATGATCCCGTCCAGGAAGAGAGCAGAGAGGGATTCACTACGGCGACGATACTGATGGATGCAACGATGGAGATGCATAACAATCCAATAAAATAGGAGGGCTTGCCCCGGGTTGCCATCGAGAAGATTTGTAGCAGAAGAGTCCAGCAGAACAAGAGAAGGAACGCATGAACCGGTGCTGCTGAATACGTCGAGATACTATAGACAGGAGAATGGATTCCGACTGCTGCAAGACCAGCAATAGCTCCAAGGGATACTGCCCCATTGAGAAATAAGAGATGGTCAGTCCTCTTCCCACGAAATGCATTCCAGCTGTATTGCAGGGTTGAATAGATCACCACAATAAGGCCGAAGAGGATGAGGGTTGGCATGACTGCCATCCCCAGCGCGATGGATACCCCGGCCAGCACCGATGGAAGGAGAATATATTTCAGTGATGCCAGGTTCCTTATGTCGCTCTCATGTTCAGATGCCTGCCTGAGGGCCCAGATATAGAAAAGGCAGAAGAGCGATGAGAAGAGTATCTCGAGACAGTGGTGATCAACCAGCCCTGCCATTGTCCGATAAAAATACTCTCCCGAGACAAACGCGGCGAAAACGGCAGCGATGATCCCCGTCTTCCAGCCGGCAATCAGCCGGCCAAGGAAGAAGACAACCGGTATCATAGCAATCCCTGCAAGTACCGGCACCCAGGCTGACACCGCCATAATCTCCACCAGCGATGCTGCTCCACCTAGAATACACACCAATGAGCCGACTATGGGAAAGAGAGGCCCCCAGTCTATCTCTTTTCCGACAGGGTAAGCGGTCATGGGATCAAACCAGTTATACACCGGGAAGTCCGATACCATCACCTCAATCTGCCGGAAATTGTACCAGATATCAGGGTCCCCATGAACGGCGAGCGCCGGGAAATCCATCTGGAACCAGGGTAAAACACGGAGAACGAGGGATACGGCGAAACATGCAAGGAGGAGCAGAACTATAATCCAGCGTTGTTTTGATAATGGAGGAATCACCGGTCTATCACGAATATAACCTTATTTTCTGAATAAGAAAAAGATTCGCTCATTCAGGCAGGGCTTCAACCATCACCTACACTGCCCACGATCACCTGCAATCTCTTTTGCATATTCCAGGAATAACAGGAATGGACCAACCGACAGCAATGCACCAGATGCTTATTTCGGGCGATACATGGATGAAAGGAGTGCCTGATCGATCTTTTTGTGCACGGAGAACCAGAGCACCGGAACAATAACAAGGACGAGGATGGCAAACCCGATTGCATCGTATAACAGAAGATTGAACAGGGAATGAAATGCCATGGCAAGGATGAGTCCTGTGGCAATGACTCCTCTACGCTGCTCTTCTGGAATGAATCGTGCTTTCCCAAGGGAATACCCCCACATTGCAGAGAAGAGCACATGGCCGGGAACCGATAAGAGAGCCCTTACAAGCACTGTCTGGAGGGCAAGGACCATGGACGTCTCGAATGCGGAAAAGACATAAATCACGTTCTCGAGCGTGGCAAAACCAAGGCCTGCAGCCGCAGCATACACTATCCCGTCAATTGGCTCATCGAACTCCACCGACTCCCAGACCGTTTTTCTCACCACGAGATACTTACCGAATTCTTCGACAATCGGGGCAACCATCACCACGAGAAGGAATTCAGAGAGAACGAGACGTAACACCCCCTCGATAAAAGCAACGGGGATAGTGACAACGATACCAAAAATGTATACCAAGAGGATCCACGACAGGGGTTCGGGCTCGAACCGGTCTTTGCTATAAAAATACCAGAGCCAGAATGCTGCAGGTGCTACTGCGAGCAGGAAAAGGTACCCCGTCTCCATTCCAGACACAACCTTTCACGCAAAGGATGATAATAGGTGTTTCGAATGACTGACTGAAAAAGGAGTATGAATATTCCTTAAATCCACTGTTTCTTCCGGAAATAGAAGAGCATCAGAACGACCATCCCAATCATCACCACCCAGACCGTGAAATACCCGTACTCCCACCCAAGTTCCGGCATATACCGGAAGTTCATGCCATAGACCCCTGCAACGAAGGTGAGCGGGATGAAGATGGTAGCGATCAGGGTGAGAACCTTCATGATCTCGTTCATACGGTAGGAAATCCCGGAAAGGTAGATGTCAAGCATCCCCGATACCATATCCCTCAGCGTCTCCAGCGTATCGATGACCTGGATGGTGTGATCATACACATCGCGGAGATAGATAGCGGTTGTCTCCTTGATGAGCGGGGACTCGGAATGTTCGAGGTTGTTGATCACCTCTCGGAGCGGCCAGACCGATTTTCTCAAAAATATCATGTCTTTTTTAAGCCGGCTGATCCGGCTGAGCGATTCCTGGGAGGGGTGGAGCACAAGCTCTTCCTCGAGCTCTTCGACTCTCTCCTCGAGTTTCTCCATGACCACAAAATAATTGTCAACAATGCCATCGATGAGGGCATACGCCAGGTAATCAGGCCCGAATTTGCGTATCCTTCCATCTTTCCTGATACGCTCCCGCACCGGGTCGAAGATATCCCCGACATCCTCCTGGAACGAGATGAGAAAGGTAGGCCCGATCAGCATGCTCACATGCTCGACCTTCACATCCTTCTCTGCGTCGATGAAAGAGAGCATCTTCATATTGAGGTAGATATACGACTCAAGGTCCTCCATCTTCGGACGTTGATCGGTGTTCAGGATATCTTCAAGGATAAGCGGATGAATGGTGAAACATTTTCCGAGCTCCTCGATGATTCTGGTATTACCAAGCCCGTCCACGTTGATCCATGTCACCGTCTCGGTATCACGGAACGGGAAACACTCGGTAATCTGGTCGACCACTTTTTCCGTGAAGTGGGTGGCGTCATAATCGATGACGGTAATTCGGACGGATTCTGTTGACGGGATATCGCCGGCATGGAGCGTTCCCGGAGGTTGACCGGCTTTCTTTGAGAGTTTATGCTTGTGGCGGGACATGGGTGACTCGGCTTTTCTTATCAGAGTCTTTTGTATGATCCCCCAATTAAGGATTTTGAGGGATGTTTGTCAGGGAATTCTATAGTACATTATAGAGGTGGAATTCGTCTTGTTCGTAGTCTGGGTAGTGGGGCTGTTTCAAAAAGTGAGAATGAGTATCCTTTTCTCTAAAGAGACATTTTTTTAATCTCCCTTATTCTTACCTCTGATAATAAGGAGGCTGGACGATGCCTCCCTTTAACCGGTGATGCAGTATTTTATTCCCCTGATCCAGTGTGCAATCGGTCTCATCCTGCTTCTGAAAGGAGCCGATTTTACCGTCAGAGGAGCTGAGAACCTCGCAGGAAAACACGGGGTCTCGTCCACCACGATCGGGCTCACGCTTGGTGGCATTTGGCACTTCGCTTCCGGAACTGGTCGTAACCTCCGAGGCATTCAGACGGGGGAATTACGCAATCGGCACGGGGAATATAATCGGGAGCACCATCGCTAATATCGGACTTATCCTCGGCATTGTCGGACTCCTGATGCCTTCCGTGTGCACAGTACCCGCCTCCCGTCTCCGGCTTCTTGAAAATGCTCTCCTCACCCTGGCAGCTACGTTGATCTTTGTCCTCTTCGCGGTCAGGGGATTTTTCGATTTCCTCTCTGGAATGGTGTTCCTTGTCATCTTCGCGCTGATTCTGTACCGGATGTTGATACACAATGCCGAAATGGTCTCTTCCAGTACAACGTCCATCCGGTATCCTCTCCTCGTTACCATTGCAGGCCTTGCCATGGTGGTGATCGGCGCCGAGCTGCTGCTCGCAGGAGCGGAGACGATTGCTACGATCCTCTCCATCCCTCCATTGGTGATAGGGCTCTCCATGGTAGCGGTCGGGACCTCCCTCCCGGAACTTGCAACTTCGGTGGTTGCCGCGATACAAAAGAGCCCCGGGATCTCGATCGGGAATATCCTCGGGAGCAATAGCTTCAACCTCCTGTTTGTCATCGGGCTCAATTCGCTCTTTTTCACCATTCCGGTCCCCGAAATGAAGGATAGTATCGTGATGACCGTTTTCACGATGGCAATATTTGTCCTGTTCATACGGAAAATTTGTGAAACCCGGGTGTGGGGTATCATGCTCCTTGGTGCCTATCTCGTGTATATCCTGTTTGTATACGGGATCGTCTGAATTGGTCTGGCTTGTGAGGTATCCAGGTTTTGGCGGCCTGATACATGCCGGAGCCAGGGGGTCAGAGAGCGGGGAACTATGAGACACCAAAGGTATCCACAAGACCTTCAATGATAATCGATCCAATGAAGAATCCAAGCACCCACCGGCAACGACCGTGAAAAGACCTTTTCTTCCTCTTTTCACCCCTTTCAGGTAGATCTCACAGGACAGGTACAGGGTAAAAGCAAAAATAAGGAGACTTATACCAGTTATGACCATTTTGAATTCCGGCGGGATTATCGCTTCAACAGGTTCCCGGGTTTCATCCCATACATGCGAGATGAGATCAGCAAGACCCGGGATGCCAACCCTGAGTGCAATTCCCGAAACCGTTGCAGAGACAAAGAGCTTCCGCCTGCTTCTTCCCATGTCTGAATACCCAGATATCCAACCCCGAACAGGATAAAATCATAGGGGCAGAACCAGGGCAGGTGCAGACCCCCTGTCAAGACTGTAGCCCAGGAGAATTCTTATCTTTTCCCCAGTCGACTGTTTTTCATGGATGTTCTCCTGATATTTTCGGCCATTATTATGGTCCTGCTGATCCTGAATGCGATCGTCCTTGTCATGCGAATCCGTGCTGCGCCGGACAAACCCATCGGGAAAGGGATAGGCCTTGTCCTTGGGCTGGCCATCGGGCTCACCCTTTGGGTACCGCTGACGTATCTTTTTGGAAACCAGAGTGCAGGGATTATTGCAGGATCAATGGTGGGAATTATCCTGGCAATAACACTTGAGCTGTATTCTGCCCAGGTAAGAAAGAGGCTGGAATCGTAGTACGGGGGATATTACTATTTGATAGGTTTGATGCACCAGCACGAATCTCCAGCTGACACTTCCATGCGGGAGGATCGCTTCACAAAGGACGGGCAAATACCCTGTCGAGGGATATGGGAACGCCAACAAGCCTGGAAAAACCGAAGGCCCCGTTAGGGCTCTTCCTATAAAGTGTTTGAGGTCATTTAGAGCACGGATACGACAGATGAGTGAACTATCCGGTTCATACCAAAAACCAGGCCCATGGTGCCATTATTTTAATCCCTGTTCAAAGGAGGTAGGAAGGGTGTTATCCGTTCAGGATGCATACCCATGGAGATAACAGCAATGGATATCAGCAGAAGTAAGATCAGGAATGCATTGGCAGATCGGACAAGAGAGTTGATCATGGCCAGAAAGGCCCTTTATGCTGCCGCAACGATCCATACCACAATGATAGCCATGCTTATGACATGTTTTGCTGTCATGTTGCATGTAGTCCTGGCATAACGATACCAACCCTACCCGATCGGGATCAATAAGAATCCCGATCGGGCGGAACATATTCTTCTCTATTCCTTCGGCCTTTTCAGAGAGGCGTATGGTAAAAAAATTGTGTTGAACAGAGGTTATCAGTCATCTTCCCTCATCAGGAGATGGACCTGTTCCTTCAACTCCCGTATATGCTCTTCCTCCGCATACCCACTCGCTCTCCACCGGATTCTTCCCTCCCGGTCAAGCAGGAAGAGATATGCCAGCGCCGGATCCTCCATCCCCAGTTCTCTCCTGTAGGGAAAGACATCCCCATAATAGGTGATAACGAAGGGATGCTTATTAGCAGGAATACCGGATCGCATCCCGGCATCGATCCACCCGGACATAACCCGCCAGTAAGCCGATCCAATCATCGGTATCTCATAAAACCAGACTCCGGGGATCTTTCCAAACTCCAGGGAGAACGGTTCATACCAGGAGTCGATCATAACCTGTGCCCCTCGCTGGAATGCGATCGCGATCAGTGTGACAGCGCCCCGGCAGTCAGCAGGGAGGGTCACTCTATCGCCGCGGAGCGAATGGGATGAGAGAGAGGGGAACATCGGGTCAGGTCGGGGGGGAGCTGCCATTATGATGAGATGGGCACTCCTGGCAAAAAAACTAGCGGAATGCCGGGAATTCCGCGTGGAGCCCTGGCACAGCATCTGATGCCGGCGCATATAGAACCGCTATAGACCTGGATATTACAATCACGAATCTTCCTGTTATAGTACCCTTTAATCAGAAAGTACCTCAGAATGCCGGTTGGCGTGCAGAGCAATTGTGGCTAAAACAGGGTCTCATCGGAATTCACACGTCCATAGAATAATAAGGATGCATCGTCAACCGGTCACCTATCAGGTGTCAGAATGATAAGGTCTCTCTCCTTTGAGGAGTTACGAAATACCTATGATTCCACGCTCGTGGAGTGTAAAAGTACCGCAGAACTGAAACCCCTGGACGGAATAATCGGCCAGGACCGGGCTTTGAAAGCACTCACCTTCGGTCTGAATATCAAGGAGAGTGGATTTAATATCTATGTATCAGGAGTTCACGGTACAGGGCGGAAAGCTGCCGTTGAAAAATTCCTTGATGAAATTTCCAGGACCCGGCCCAGGGGGAACGATTGGATCTATGTGAATAATTTCCAGAATCCGTATGAACCGAATGCCATCAGGCTTCCCCCTGGGATGGGCGTAGAGTTCCGGGATGATATGGCTGCATTCATTGCCGAAGCAAAACGGGTTATCCCGAAAAGTTTTGAGAGCGAAGACTACGTAAACCGCCGTGATGCGGCACTCCAGTCCCTCGAGAACGAGAAGGCCAAGCTCTTTGCCCAGATCGATGCAAGTGCAAGGGAGAAGAATTTCGTTATCCAGCCCGGTCCCCAGGGTCTAATCACAATCCCTCTGAAGGAAGGGATACCCATGGAGCAGGAGACATTCCTCGCCCTTCCCGAGGAGGAACAGCGTGAGTACCAGAAGAAGAGGGATGAACTCACGGTTGAGATGCGAAACACCTTCCGGCAGCTCCGCGAACTCGATCAGAAAGGGATGGAAACGGTTGATCAGCTCAACCGTGACGTGGCACTGAGTACCATGGGTCACAGGGTAGCCACCCTCAAGGATAAATATGCACACGTCGAGGAAGTGAATGCTTTTATCGATGCGGTCCAGGTGGATATGGTCGGGAACCTTCCCCTGTTCATGGGGGAGATCCCACAACCCCAACCCCCTACCCAGATCCAGAATCCGCTTCTAAAAGAGCTTGCTTTCCGGAAATACGAAGTGAACGTGATCGTGGACAATTCAGGGAGTACCGGAGCACCCGTAGTATTCGAACAGAATCCGACCTATCCGAACCTTTTCGGTAAAGTCGAGAAGGAGTTCCAGTATGGGGTGGTGACAACCGATTTCTCCATGATACGGCCCGGTTCGATTCACAAGGCCAACGGAGGATTCCTGGTGCTCCCCGTGGAGGATCTCTTCAGGAACCCGTTCGTCTGGGATGGGCTCAAGTCCGCCCTCAAGACGGGGAAAGTCTCTATCGAAGAACCTGCTGAACGGATGGGGTACATCACCACAAAGAGTATCAAGCCTGAATCCATCCCCCTTGACCTGAAGGTCGTGCTGATTGGCACCCCTATCATCAACCAGATCCTCTATACCCAGGATCCCGATTTTTCCGAACTCTTCAAAGTCAAGGCCGATTTTGACTCCGCTATGGATCGGAATGAGGAGAACGTGCGAAAATATTCGGCGTTTGTATGTACCATTTGTGAAAAATATCATCTGAAACATCTTGACCGGTCAGCAATGGCCAAGATTATTGAATACGGGTCTCTTCTGGCCGATGACAAGAAGAAACTCACTACCCGGTTTTCACTGATTTCCGATGTCCTCCGTGAGGCAAGTTACTACGCAATGGAGGAAGAGGAGGGGATGGTGGAGGCAAAGCACATCCTGAAGGCAATCGACGAGAGGACCTATCGGTCGAGCCTGATCCAGGAAAAAATCCAGGAGTACATCACTCGGGGTGTCTTCCTGATTGATACTGAAGGAGAGAGAGTAGGGCAGGTAAACGGGCTTTCCGTCATAAGCCTCGGTGACATCGAATTCGGAAGGCCTTCAAGGGTCACCGCAAGCATCGGGGTTGGCAGGGGGGGCATCATGGATATCGAGCGGGAGGCGAGCATGGGTGGACCGAGCCACACCAAGGGAGTACTAATCCTCTCGGGTTACCTCGCAAACAAGTTCGCCCAGGACAAACCGCTGAGCCTGAACGCCCGTCTTGTATTCGAACAGAGTTACGAAGGGGTTGACGGGGACAGTGCATCCAGTACTGAGCTGTATGCAATCCTCTCGGCACTCTCAGGGATTCCCCTCAAACAGTTCATTGCCGTGACCGGCTCGGTGAACCAGAAAGGGGAGGTCCAGGCGATAGGCGGTGTAAACCAGAAATTGGAAGGATTCTTCGAGGTCTGTAAGGCCAAAGGCCTGACAGGGATCCAGGGGGCCATGATACCCGCAAGTAACGTTCAGAACCTGATGCTGAAAGAGGAGATTGTGGAAGCAGCAAAGGCCGGAAAGTTCAGGATCTACCCGGTATCGACCATCGATGAGGGCATCCAGGTTCTTACCGGAGTGAAAGCAGGTGAACGCCTGCCCGACGGGACCTTTGAACCGGGAACCGTCAACTACCTTGTCGACAAAAGACTAAGAGAGATGGCTGAGACCTATCGGGACTACCGGGCTCCGAAATCCTGACGGGTTTCGTTCCCCTTTCTTTGGAGATCGGCCCATTATCCTTTTCAACTCAACCTTAAAACTTCATTCATTTCTATTTATATACCTGGAAGAGATACGATACTGCATGACACCTGATTCATGGAAGAGGAAAAAGACCATCGCATCAGTATCGGTCTTCATCGTGCTTGCAGCATTGCTCGTACTGAGCGGATGTACGACCCAGCCGGTGGGAACTCCAACCGCAACACCGACTGCAACAACAATGCCAACCACCGCTGTTCCAACCACCGCAGTGCCGACCACGACTGCTCCGGTTAACGTGACCGATATGGAAGTGTACAACGAGACAGCCAACAACACGACGGCGAAGATCCCCCTCGGAAGTGGAGGATTGATTGTAAGGCTTGCTGAGAATCCGAGTACCGGCTATTCATGGAATGCGACAGTAACCTCCGGCCTG
>JAJRBU010000155.1 GCA_028679315.1 Methanoregulaceae archaeon | reverse complement strand
TCACCTCGCCCGTGGTCGCGATCACGATGCTGCTCCGGGCACAGACTTCATCAAAGGAGAGCCGTTCGGCGTTCCTGAGCACATCGGAGGCATGGGCTGCCCGCATGAATGCTTCGTCTCCTATCTCGCAGGGATCGATGAGGACGAGTTGGGTGAACCCGAAATTTTTCATCACCCTGGCGGCAAACCCCACGTTCCCTTCATAGAGCGGGGAGACGAGGACGATCTCGATATCAGGCATGGAACCGCATGGTCACTGGATTGCCCTGACCGTCTCTTTCAGAACCCCGATACCCTGGTCATAGACTGCATTCCCGACCACGATGGTATCGGCATACCGGGCCATCTCGGATGCCTTCTCGGCCGAGTTGATCCCACCCCCGTAATAGATGACCGCCGTATCGATGGCTCCTGCTGCATCTCTGACGATTGCAGGATCCCCGTATATCCCGGAATATTCGATATATACGATAGGAAAGTGGAAGTAGTGATCGGCGAGGGAGGCAAATGAGGCAACCTCTTTGCCGGTGAGGGTGCAGGTTGCCCGGGTCAGCTTTCCCACCGCAGAGTCAGGATTCAGAACGATGTATGCCTCGGGCACCACCTTCTCCCACAGTACCTGCTGCCGCTGGATCCAGGAACGGTGCTTCCCTACGATCCACTGGACATCAGGCGAGTTCAGCACCGAGGGTACAAATACCAGGTCCACCCCGTCCCAGAGCACGGCCTCTGGGCCGGCGGGTTCAACAATGAGGGGGAGTCCTGATGCTCTTGCTTCCTTTGCAAGAGCAGCCATGTTCTCGGCTGTCACATTGAGGGTTCCCGAGAGCATCAGCGCATCGGTCCCGCTTGATGCAATATCAGTGATCGCCCCTGGCGGGAGCATCTTGTCAGGATCAAGCTTGGTCACATGGACCCAGTTCTTCCATCGGGTTTGCATCATCCACACCTATACCACTATAATATCAGGTTCTGCCTTTTTTGCCCTTTCCTGCAGCTCGGCCTGGAACCTGCGGAGTTTCTCGGGGGAGAGTCCGGTCCTCTCGCTGAGCGTCTTTGGGTCTGCGCCAAGGAGGAGCAGGCCATTGATGATCCCTGCTTTCCAGAGGCGGTGCAGGTCCTCTTGAGAAAAGCCGGGGAGCGAGAGCAGTTCCTCTCTCCCTTTTGCCACCTGTGTTTTCGTGTATCTCACTGGCGCCGGCCTTCCTTTTGCCGCGGCGATGAGGTCCACATGCTTCTGGACCGTGTCAAGGCTTATCCCCGTCACATCCGAGATAAAAACCGGATGCGAGGAGAGGAAATCCTCCGGAGCGGTGATGCCGGCAGCAAAGTATTTTTTCATGCTCGCCGCGGGGATCCCGGCCTGCTTCAGGAACCGCTCGTTCTCCACCATCTTCGCCTCGTGGAGGATCGACTCTGTCTCTTTGTCTGCAATCCCGACCTTTTTCAGCAGGGCAGGATCAGCATTACCGAGCGATGCGATATCGTTGATCCCGGCTTCCTGGAGTTTCTTTATCACCTTGGCCGGGCTCCTGCCTTTTTTGGGGACAAGCATCCTCCTGACAAGCTTCCGGCAGTCAGATCTCCGCCTGAGAAGACCAAGAACATCTACCGCCTCACCGATAAGATCCGATGCTTTCTCCTCTGGTATGGAAAGGACCGCGACAAGCCTGGTGGGAGTGGTGTTTGCCAGCTCGGTGACGGTGTAGAGATGTGATGCAATCATCTGTTCATGGATCCGGGGCGTCATCGACGGCATCAGGAAGAGCGCCTCTTTATTGGATGCTATCTGGTGGCAGAGGGGGCATCCGATCTCCCATGGCCGGCTTCCCTTCCTGACAAGCTTTACGAAATGGAGATGGTGGGTCGGGCAGATCTCATCGGTCCTGACCGCAAATCCCCACATGGCCTGAGGAAGCCCGATATTGAAGGTGCAGTCCGGGTAATTGGTACACCCGATGAACTGGGTCTGGTTCCTCATATGGCGTATCCTGATGTCATGGGAGCAGACAGGGCAGGGGCCAAGGGTCAACTCTTCTGCCGTCTGCTCCATGATCTCCTGCCCGACCACCCGTTCGTTCGGTTCGAGCTGATCAAAGACCGAGTGCAGCATCCCCCGTGATTCGGCAACGACATCGTCCCTGCTCCGTTGCTGCTCCTTGATCTGCTGCATGTGCTCTTCAAGCGTCTGGGTCATGGCAGGCCGGGTGATGGTGTTTGCATGGCGCTCCAGGGATTCGGTGACTGCCCGGCCGACAAGAGTGGGGCGGAGGGGATTTCCTTCGATATACTTCCGGGAGAGGAGTTTTTGGATCACCTCGTGCCGGGTACTTTTCGTCCCGAGGCCGAGTTCCTCCATCTTCTGGATCAGCTTGCTCTGGGTAAACCGTGCCGGCGGCTGGGTCTCCTTCTCACCAAGGATTACCTCCTTGACAGGGAGTCTCTCCCCGACCTTCATGGGGGGAAGGATATACTCGGTCGCGGTGCTGTAGGGGTATACCCTCCGCCATCCCGGATCGATCAGCTGCCCGCCAGTGGTGGTATAGGGCTCTTCCCCTGCGTCGAAATTCACCTTTATGGTCTTCCAGCGGGCATCGGGGGAGAGCGTTGCAAGGAACCGGAGGACGACGAGCTCGTAGATCTTCCAGCGTTCTTCACCGAGGGAATGGCGGCTTGCAGCAGACGCAGGATGGATAGGGGGGTGGTCTGTACTTGATTTTTTTCCTCTGGTTGGTGCCGGTCTCCGGTGAGTAATAACCCACTGCACATCATCTTCGAATTCTGTCCCGGCAAGAGCCTTCAGGACTCCCCCGATGTCCAGGGTTGAAGGATAGACGGTATTGTCAGTCCGGGGATACGAGATGTACCCGTTCATGTACAGGTCTTCTGCCACACGCATCGCACCGGCAGCCGAGAACCCGAGGCGGGCTGCTGCAACGATGAATCCGGTCGTGTCGAGAGGGACCGGGGCACGATCGATCTTCGTCCCTTCTTTTACCTCGGTTACTACGAGGGGAGGACGGGTGCGGTCCCGTGCCCTCTCAGCTTCTGCCTTATCGCAGAAACGGGGGGTGGCATGGCGTGCCTCGATCTCCTCACCGTCTTTTTCAGTCAGAAGCGAGAGCTGCCAGTATTGCTGGGAGACGAATTCCTCGATCTCCTTCTCCCGGTCAACGATCATAGCAAGGGTGGGGGTCTGCACCCTGCCGACGGAGAGGATGTTGCTGCCACCCCTCCGGGCAGCAAGGCTGATGAAGCGGGTGAGGGAGGCCCCCCACATCAGGTCGATCACCTGCCTGGCCTCTCCTGCGGAGGCAAGATCAAAATCGATCCCCGTGGTTTCGCTGAATGCATGCCTGATCTCCTCAGGAGTGATCGCGCTGAATCGTGCCCTCCTGACGGGGACATCCCTGCTCACCTGGCGGATCAGTTCGTACGCCTCCTTGCCGATCAGCTCTCCCTCGGTATCAAAATCGGTCGCGATCGTGATCAGGCTGGACTTCTTTGCCAGTTTCTGGAGGATCTGCACGATCTTCTTCTCGGTAGGGACCTTGATCATCCGGGCATCGATCAGGGACCGAGGGGTCCGCTCGGTACTCCGCCAGTTCGAGTATCCCTCTTCAAAATCGATCTCGACCACATGACCCCGGAGCCCGATGACAGCGGTATCCCCAAACCGGTAGACCGGGACACCGCCGTCCTTATCGGTGGCCGCTTTGCTCTTGCCGGCAAGGATTGATGCGATCCGGTGAGCCGAAATATTCTTCTCGGCTACAATCAGGTGCATCGCGGTCAGCCCTCTTTTCCGAGTATTCCGGAAAGCACCTGGTTCACGTCAGCAGGCTTGGCACGCCCCCTGGTCTTCTTCATGACCTGACCGACCAGGAAATTGAATGCTTCCTTCTTTCCTGCATGGAAATCGGCTACTGCCTGGGGCTGCTCGGCAATTACCTCCCGCGCAGCCTTTGCCACCGGGTCGTCATCCGCTCCTGTCTCCCCTGTCCGTTCCAGGACCCGGAGACCGAGTCTCCCGACACATTCGCCGGGGGTTTCGCAGGACCCCGATTCCTTGATCTGGTCAAGGAGGGATCGGAGCACCTCGACCCCTCCCTTGTCAGTCACGCTCCCCTCTTTTACAAGAACTATCAGTTCCCGGAACGATTCAGGGGAGACCCTGCTGACACCCATGTCCCGGTAGTTGAGTTCCCCAAGCAGGGTATCGGCAACCCAGGTTGCGGCAAGCACCGGGTCGATGGTGGCAATATGCTCGTAAAATTCGGCCACCCTGAGATCGCCAGTGAGCGTCCGGGCATGGATCGGGGAGCATCCATACTGGGTGAGGAACCGTGCCCTCCGGGCATCCGGGAGTTCCGGAAGCACGATCTCCTCTGCCCAGGAACAGACCTGCAGGGGACGGAGGTCGGGCTCCGGGAAGTACCGGTAATCCTGCTCCATCTCCTTGCTCCGCGAGGATGTGGTTATCCCCCGTGTCTCGACAAAGTGGCGGGTCTCGGTTCCCAGCCGTTGCCCACGCCTGAGGGCATTCTTCTGCCGGGTCACTTCAAAGGTAAGCGCCTTTTCCACACCTTTGTATGATGAGATATTCTTGACTTCTGCCCGTCCTCTGTCTGCCTTCCCCTTACCCTCCCGGGTAAACCAGCCCTTCGGCTGGATGGAGATATTTGCATCGACACGGAGGGATCCCTCCTTCTCGCTGTCGAAAACGCCGAGATACTCGAGGGTTGCCCTGAGCTTGTTCAGGAATTTCCGTGCCTCTTTTGGTGACCGGATATCCGGTTCTGTCACGATCTCGATCAGCGGGATCCCAGCCCGGTTATAATCGACAAGCGTGTACTTTGCCCGGTCGGCACCCCCCTTGTGGACGAGCCTGCCGGGGTCCTCTTCGACATGCACTCTCGTGATGCGGACCCGTTTCTCCCCGTCATCTCCCTCGATGTCAAGGTAACCTCTCACGGCAAGTGGCCTGTCATACTGGGTGATCTGGAATCCTTTGTTCAGGTCGGGGTAGAAGTAGTTCTTCCTGGCAAACTCCGACTCTTCGATGATTGTGCAGTTCAGTGCCTTTGCCACGCGGAGGGCATACTCGATCGCCTTCCTGTTTACCCGCGGGAGTGAACCCGGGAGCCCGAGGCAGATCGGGCAGACATGGGTGTTCGGGCCATCGTCCCGGTAATCGGTGGAGCAGCCGCAGAAGAGCTTGGTCAGGGTATCGAGCTGGCAGTGGATCTCGAGTCCGATGATCACTTCATCATCAGAAAAATCCATCACCCGGTTCTCCTGTCCGGTAGTCCCTGCCGTTTCAGTCATCGTGCCACCCCCAGCTCATACGCATAGGCAACATCGATCACCCGCTCGTCCCTGAAATGCGGGCCCATGATCTGGAGGCCTACCGGGAGCCCCTCGGAGGTGCCGCACGGGACCGAGATGGCGGGTATCCCTGCAAGGTTGGCAGGTACCGTCAGGATATCAGAGAGATACATGGAGAGGGGGTCGGTCTTTTCCCCGAGCCGGAATGCAACGGTCGGCATGGTCGGTCCTGCGATGACGTCGACAGACCTGAACAGGCGCAGGAAATCGGTCCGGACCTGCTGTCGTGCTGCCTGGGCTTTTGCATAGTATTTCCCGTAATAGCCAGAGGAGAGCGCAAAAGTCCCGAGCATAATCCTCCTCTTCACCTCGGTTCCAAAACCGTTCCTTCTCCGATCCTGGAATGATTCGTGCCACTGGAGTTTTGTATCGGCCGGGTGTCCGTACCGTACACCATCGAAGCGTGCGAGATTTGAACTGGCCTCGCTCGTGCAGGTCACGTAATACGCGGCCAGGGCGTAGGCCATGCTCGGCATCCGGCAGGTGATGATTTCGGCACCCTTCCGCTCCAGAAGCGATATTCCTTCCCAGACCACGGAAGCAACCCTCGGATCCACTCCTTCACCAAAGTACTCCTCCGGGACCCCGATCTTCAGCCCATGGACATCAGGGTCAGGGGTATGGGCGTAGGGGCAGTTGATACTTGTGGAATCGCGGGGGTCATATGCGGTCAGGATCTCCATGAGGAGGGAGATATCGGAGACGGTCCGGGCCATGGGCCCGATCTGCTCGAGGGAATTGGCATAGGCGATCAGGCCGTACCGTGAGACCCGCCCGTAAGTCGGCTTGTGTCCGACGATACCGCAGAACGCCGCCGGGCAGCGGATCGATCCGCCCGTATCGGTTCCGAGCGCCATCCGGACCATCCCTGCTGCAATGGCAGCAGCGCTTCCTCCCGATGATCCTCCCGGGACCCGGGAAGGATCAGCCGGGTTTTTCGTGGGCCCAAACGCACTGTTCTCGGTCGTGGTCCCCATCCCGAACTCGTCCATGTTCGTCTTGCCGACAATTCCCGCACCGGCCTTTTTTAAGAGCGTGACAACATGGGCATCAAAGGGCGGAATGTACCCTTCAAGGATCCGGGAGGCGCAGGTGGTCGGGATGCCAGAGGTAGAGATATTGTCCTTGACCGCGATGCCGATCCCTGAGAGTTTTCCCGGGCCGGTCCCGGCTTCGTTGAGGGTGGTGATGAAGGCATTGTACCGGTCTTTGGGTGAAAACGTGAGGGTCGGCACTCACATCACCCTCGGTGCCCTGAAAAATCCGTCCTCCTTCTCGCGGGTATTGGCAAGCACTTCATCCTCAGGGAGGGACGCTTCCACGACATCATCCCGGAAGACGTTCACGAGATCGGTCTCTCCCCGCGACCCTGGCTCCACCTGGTCGAGGATATCAAAATAGTCAAGGATCTCATTGAACCGGCCCGTAAATTCTGCCAGTTCCTCTTTTTCGATACCGATATCGGCAAGTCCCGCGATATGTGCTACATCCTTCTCAGATACCATTGCGCACCTCCCCGCTCGTTCTGATCTGATCTAAGTACCCTTGTAAAGACCTTTTATAACCATTGTCACGTGCGAACTGCTGCAGGACCTTTGCAATGCCGGTCCCGTACTGCATGGCTTTCTTCGGGTAAAAAGCGATCTCCCGCGGAATATGGTGGGCTGCGACCTCGCGAAGCGGCCATTTCCCGACCCCGTCCCTGACCATCTCATGTGCCGGGATCGATCGGGCAGCGCGCACCACCCGGACATCAAGGAACGGTACCGAGAGGTAGGTCTCATTGAGCATGGCAACCGACTGGTCGCGGAGTCCCTGGCAGGCAAGCCCGGCAAAGTCACAGGCAAGCTGGGCAGCGGGATTGGTCCCGGTCCGGTAGCGGGCATATCCCCCAAAGAGCTCATCGGCTCCCTGGCCGGTCAGCACCCGTTCGTGCCCGAGTTCCCTTGCTGACCGGGTGATCAGGTACTGGGTGATGGCGATCGCGGTATTGACCGGGGTTGGTTCCGGGATGATATCGATTACCGCGTTGAGCCCCTCCCGGACGTCATCCCTAGTTATCTCGATTGGGGTGCAGGGGAGGTTCATCGCTTCCGCTGCCACCTGTGCCCGTGCCAGATCATGCGATCCGGCAAATCCGATGGCGATGCAGGGGCGTTGCGCAAGGAATGCGACGAGGGACGAATCCACGCCCCCTGAAAG
>JAJRBU010000077.1 GCA_028679315.1 Methanoregulaceae archaeon | reverse complement strand
GCGTGTGTGTAATATTCGATCTGGTAAGCCCGGACATCAGAAATCAGGGCAGGTGCGCTCTTGCTTGTTGTCGTGATGTGGAAATTCAGCTGGAGATTTGAGACTGCCTTATTGAAATAGTCTTCAAGGATCACGGTCTGAGGTTTCTGATCAATTTCGACTGTGAAATTGGCGATATAATTGTAGCACTGGCTGTTATCTGCATCGCATCCGGTCTCAATCGGGGCAGTCAGGGTAAGAACGGTCCTTCCTGCTACCGCTTCATTGATGCTCCAGTTCCTTGGGTAACGGAGAGAGAATCCATATTTTGTACTGGCATAGGTAACCCAGGGATCGAGCGGGACTTCTTCTGTTACTTCCGGGGTCGGGGTCGGGGTCAGGGTCAGGGTTGGTTCTGCCCGGATAAGGACCGCAGATTGGTTCAGATCTTCTGCCTCTGAATCAGGAGAGAGAGCAGACTCCGTATAAGGATCGGTCAGGTCCGGAGCGCCCTCTGTTTCAGATGTCGGGGGAACAGCTATCAGATTACCATATTCATCGACAATAAATTCATTATGACCGGAAATTTTGGAAAGGTCGATACCCGGGAAGTCGGGACTGCTGTTTAATCCTGGTACCGAGCCAGTGAGTAAAGGATTAAAAAAAACCAGGATTACATTACCACAGAGAGATATGACCAGCAACAGCACGAGCACATTCTCCCGCATCATGAGTATATACCTCTAAGATTTTACCTGGTTATAATGAGGTTTATTACCTTATAGGCCTTAAAATTTGACATCCCGGTCAGTTCACCACGCAATAATAAGAAAAGGTGTGATCAATCCTTGATAAGAATCGCACCAAATATCACCAGGAAAATACCGATGATGATGGCAATAATTCCTATGGATCCCTTCAGAACCGTGATGACATCAGGGAGGAATGTCCATATGCCGTAAGCTCCAAGCGCCAGCAAAATTATTCCCCCTATAAGGCTCGCAACACCTGTTTTATCCATTTCATAATCTCCCTTTACTATTCTATCGTTTCTCCGTATAAATAAGAATAGTGCTGATGAGATTTTTCTTCAGGGTATTTGCGGTGAATGACGGAATCAAAAACACGATTATGGAGACGGGTTTCCGGATGCCTCTTCTTCGATTGCGGCATACACCTGTCTGAAGATCTCCCGCGTCTCAAATCCCTCTTCCCTTGAGAGTTTTTGGATGGCAAATCCTACATGGACAAGAACAAATTCCCCTACTTCCACATCGACAAGATCAAGCCGGACCTCCTGTCTCAAGTCGCCGTAATCGACAACCCCGATATTACCCTCTTTCTTCTCAATGACCTCCGCAGGTATTGCTATACACATATGGGCGGCTCCTTTCTGGAATATTCTCTCTCTGAAATGATAAAAGAAATGATTGCGGTGACTGCCGGTTGAATGAAAAGAAACCAGGAAATATTATGCTTCAGTGAAAGGAACGGGTTAGAGGGAGTTGCCTGTTCTCATGGCGGTGATACGATTGTCATGGTGACTTGGCTTCCATCGTGAAAGTCCGGTGAAATCCTGGTAGTATCCCCAATACTTTTCCTTAAAAATATCTTCTGAGAAATGGTAGGGAACCGTATAGCTCCGCAAAAAATTAGACTGGTGTTGCCTCAAACCAGTCGGGGAGGATGAAGTCTCCTTCTTTGAGATGGTCAGGCCAGACGATCACCGGACGGAGGTTTCCTGCTGATTCATTCCAGCGTAACTGTTCCATATACAGATCAAATTTGGCCTCTCTGAAATCAGGGGTGAAACGGATAACGTCCCCCTCCATCTCTTCGATTATTTCTGGCATCTCGAGGGATTGAAGAGCGGTAACAACTGCAGCCTTGTCTTGGGTTCCTGCATCTTCAACCGCCTTTACTGCGATATAAACTCCTTCGTAGGTCGATGCTCCCATCATTCCCGGGAAGCCTCCCCACCTCTTCTCGAAATCCTCCTTGAATTGTGAGGTATTATTCGCTATGGTCCCGGGAGGAATTGCGTAAGGGCTGAAACGGCTCTCAATAATCGAGTAGTCACCGTACTGCCCTACCCCGCTGTAGTAATCAGGATCGTCATTGCACTCAACAGCGAGGAATATGGCATTGATCCCCACGTCCCGCCGTGCCTGGGTGACAAGTGGGATCTGCTCATTGATGAAGGTCGCAGGGTAGATGACATCTGGCTTTGCCGCCTTTACCGAGGTGAGCAGAGTCCGGAAGTCGGTTTCACCCATCTTGAAGGTCTCGTTTGCTACGATGATGACCGGGAGGTCCTCCTGTTCAATGGTGTTCATCACCGCGGTCTGCACCCCCTTTCCATAGGGGCTGTCCTGGTAGATGAGGGCCATCCTGAGCGGCCTTTCCGCTGAGAAGCCAAACCTTTCATTGATGGCGGGCCGGATTACCTCGTTTGCAAAGAGGGTGGTCTGGCGCCCGTAATCGTCGGTTGTCGGACAGTAATGGAAGGTAGTACTGGTCGGCATGTCGGTCCGCTGCGTGATGATCGGGCTCGATGCGCCCGTCACAATATAGGGTACCTGATGCTCATTCACGATGGCCTGGTGGGATGACACGACCGCACTCGAGAAACCCCCTACCAGGAGATCGACCTTATCCTCAGTGACAAGCCGTGTGACGGCCTTCTGCCCCCCTTCGCGGGTGGATTCATCATCCCCGAGGATCACTTCAACCGGGACTTTTTTACCGAGATTGGCAATGTATATTCCGCCATCTGCATTGATCTCCTCAGCAGCAAGCACCGCCGATTGCCATATATCTTTTCCTGTTGTGCTGGCCGAACCGGTCATTGATGCTACCACACCGATCTTGAGTGAATCCGCTGCCTGTTGTTGCTGGGTGCACCCCGCAACGAGTATGACAAGTATAAGCAGCACTGCCCCGACTGCTAACTTTGTATCCAATCCGAACACCTTGCTATGTTAGAGCATGGCATGGCAGGACCTATAAAATTTCCCTTATGAGAAAGCAGAATGATCAAATGTTCAGGCAATCGTGATATGGGTGATCTGTTTGCCAGGGAACAGGTCGTCGGGAGATTCGGTGGGATTGATCACGACGATCTCGGGTGTTGCAAAGAGCCTGAGTTCCACCCCGAGGTTCGAGGTGCCGATGCCCCTGGTGATGTAGGTAACGATTCCATTCCGTTCAGTAACCCCGCTCAGCTCGAATCCCGGGACTGGCGTGTTCTGGGGAAGGAACTGTCCCCCATGCGTGTGCCCGGCCAGGATCAGGTCGGCGTCCCAGTCAGCCCGGCAGTCAGGTTCATGGATCATGTAGAGGGTAAACGCCCCGGTATCCGGCACTGCCGGGGGATCAGCCATCCCGGCCCATCCGTCATCGATCCCAACGAGCATCAACTCCTTTTCTTCGGTATTTAGGAGTACGTACTCATTGTTGAGGACAGTCAAACCATCCTTCTCGAGCTCGGTGGTGAGGCGCCCGGCATAGGCGAGGTCGGTTGTCTCGTCCCTGAGGCAGCTGACGTTGTAGTTGTCCTTATCAAACGAGGCAGAGCTCATCCCAAGGTTCTTCTCTGCCCATGATGTGGACGTGATACCCGACTTGTAGTCGTGGTTGCCGAGCACCGCAAACACCGGTGCATCGATCCCCGTCCATACTTCCTGGAGCGAGAGGTCCTCCCCATCCTCAAAAACGAAATCACCACCGATAAGGACGACTGATGGTTCAAGCGTATTGATCTCGTCGACGATGGTCCGGATATAGGCTACGTTTCCTTCTTTCAGGTGCGGATCGGCGATGAATACGATGTTTTCAGGTGCGCCTTCGATGTGCAGCACCGTGATTTCAGAGTTCTTTGCTTCTACGTAGGCCAGGCCTATCGAGGCGTTGAGGAGGCCTAGAAAAACGATGATCGTAAGATAATGAGTTGCACCAATCTTAGGCATTTTAGGGAGAGCGTCTTTCAATCCCATTTATACCTTTTTGTTTTGGTGATGATGGATAAAAATGGTGTGGGTAGAGGCAGGTGGAGAGTATCATCGAACAGACAGGCTGGATTACATACTTCCCTGATAACAAGAGCAGGCGCTCTGGGAGCTATCTCATAGAACATGTCCGAATCCCTGGAAGCTGTCGTATTGTCCCATTTATGTTAAAAAAAGCGTTTAGGGGCTGTCGATTTTTTTCATGGACGCCGGGGAAGAGATTTGAACTCTTGAGGTGCAGGGCACCAGTGGCTTTCAAGGCCACCGCCTTACCGGTCTAGACTACCCCGGCCCGGATATAGTATATGCGACTCCAAAGCATAAAAAAAATATCACCACTTTCTCCGGATCACAACGATTGCAACCGCGGCAAGGACCGCGACCACCACACCAATAACCGGAAGAGGGGAGGACGGTTCAGCCGTGGACGTGGTACCCGCCTGGGTTGCGGGAGTGCTGGGAGCTGAACCTTCGACCCTCACTGCCCCATCTGCGGACAGGAGGACCTCCCCCTCTGCGGCGTAACTATAGGGATACACCTTCAGTACCACAACGTCCTCGGTGGTGTCGAAGATGATCTCCTCGTTTCCTACCGACCCTTTCTCGTTCACCTTCACCGTCTTCCCTTCAGGGTCAGTATACTCGATAACCCAGTCGATCCCTGATGAGGTGAAAGCACGGATGGTCCCCGGTCCACCGGTCACCACGGTAAAAGTCGCCGGTCTGTCCCGGGAGGCTGGTGCACTTGCGGACACGATCGGATTTGTCGTGGGAACGACCGTTGGCGGGGTTGTCGCTTCAGGCTTTTCCTTGACCATGACCATGATGGTCCCGATATATCCCTTGGCATCGGTAAAACTGATGTTATAGGTCCCGGGTTCCTTGACAGGGACCTGTGTTGAGAAAGAGCTGTCAGATTTCACCGTAATATACGCAGGGCCGAATACCGGTTCACCTTTCGGACCGGTGACGCCGATCTGGACGCCCGAATTTTCCAGCCCGGAAATGGTCCCCTCGATATCGAGTGTCCCGTCCATCTCCTGGGAAGTGAATGCCTTGAAGACGATCTCATCGCTGCGGTCGATGATCTCTATGACACGAAGGGTTACCGAATCTCCAAGGTAGGAATAGCCTGATATCGCAGGGACTTCAGCCTTGTACACACCCTTCGTATAACCTGTGGTATCGAATACGACTGAAAATTCATTGTTGGCCTGGAGCGTGACGGTTTGCCGTGCGAGTTCCTCGGTCACGTGCCCTGATTTATAGAGGACAATATCCACGCTGATGCCAGGAGGGAGGTTGCTGGTTCCGTTCACAACGAGCGGCATCCCCCTCTGGATCTGCGAGGGAGCCTTCAGTATCAGTTCGTAGGCCTGTGCAGCCCCGCCGCAGAGGGCCAGGCACAGGAGTGCTACGAAGGCAATACGCGCCAGGGTGTGAAATACTGGTCTCTTCTGAACCATCAGTGAATCCCGCCTGAGAGCATGCTTGTTGTCGTCAGGGTGAAAACAACAATTATTGGATAAAAATTTGTGCTGCATCTTTAATACCTTGCCCATCCTGCCTGCTGCCCCCGTTGATACTTTATACATGAACGATCCATGAAAGAGGAGTTAGAGTCATGGAAAGGCCGCTTGCATGCTGGAAAGGTGAGGATCGATATGAAGAGGAGGTGCTCCCCTCGCTCACCATTATCCTGAAGACAGGGGGCTGCAGGCATAACCGCTGCAGGATGTGCAGTTACCGGTTTGAACGCTATTCCGGGGAGGTTCTCCTAGAGAGCCAGCTTCTCTCCCAACTTCAGTGGGTGGTTCATCATCACCCGCTTGCCGAGGTTGCCATCGTCAAACTTTACACATCCGGCAGTTTTTTCGATCCTGAAGAAGTGCCTTCACGTGTAGTAGATATGGCAGCACAGATCTTTAAGGGGAAACTTGTTATTGCCGAGACGCGGCCCGAATTTGTTGACCCGGAACGGATTGCTGCATTCGTTTCGGCGATCGATTCAGGCGATTATCAGACACCGCTCTACGTGGCAATAGGCCTTGAGACCACGAATGACACTATCCGGGAGCGATCGATCGACAAGGGGTTCTCGTTCGCTGATTTCAAAAACGCGGTGACCGGCGCCAGGGCTGGCGGTGCCGGGATCAAGGCATATCTCCTCCATAAACCTCTCTTCCTCACAGAGAGAGAGGCTCTCCTCGATATGGAGGATTCGATCAGGGGTCTTGCAGGAATAGCCGATATGATCTCGATGAACCCCTGCACCGTCCAGAAGCACACCGAACTTGAATACTACTGGAAGCGGGGAGGGTTTCGGCCGCCCTATCTCTGGAGTGTCGTTTCGGTGCTCCTCTCTGCTCCGGTCCATGTCACCTGTGATCCCGTCGGAGGCGGTCGTGCCCGCGGACCCCACAATTGCGGGACGTGTGATTATGATATCGTCAGGGCGATACGGGAATTCAACCTGACCGCGGATCGTCAGATGCTCACGGGGATTTTTGATACCGGCTGTGAATGCAAAGAAGAGTGGGAGCGAGTCCTTTCACTCGAGAAACCGTACTGTATGCCGCTGACTCGCTGACGGAGCAGACTGGATCTCGAGTTGCTTTTCAAGGAGGGGAAGGAACGTCCCGGCGTCGCTTACTACTCCTATTGCCTGCATCGTTCCCCGATCCATCAGTTTTGTCAGGGATGAGGGATTGATGTCGACGCAGATGGTCTTCACGTAGGAAGGGAGGCAGTTGCCGACTGCCACGGAGTGGAGGAGTGTGGCCACCATGAGGACCATCCCGCACCCTTCCACATGGGCGCGGATCTGGTCCTGTGCCACAACGGCGTCGGTGATAACGTCCGGGAGGGGTCCATCGTCCCGTATGGAACCCGCAAGCACGAACGGTATATCACGCATGACACACTCATACATGATGCCGCCGGTGATCACCCCTGCATCGATCGCCTTTTTGATCGACCCGGCCCGCATCACCTCGGAGATGGCATAAAGATGATTTTTATGACCCCCGGTGACCGGTTTTCCGGTGCAGATATCCATGCCAAGCGAGGTCCCGAAGAGGTTGTATTCGATATCATGGGTAGCGAGTGCATTGCCGGCAAAGAGGACATCGATATACCCTTTCCTGATAATCGCGGCAAGTGCCCGGGCTGCACCGGTGTGGATGATCGCAGGTCCCCCAACAAGTCCGATTTTACCCCCCTTTGCCTTCAGTGCGATCATCTCGGCAGCAACCTTTGCAATAATCGTCTCGCTCGGCCGTTCGGGAGAGACCGTACCATGCATGAACTCGAAATTGGAGAGCTGACGGGGCCGTTCAGGGGGATCCACCCGTACCCCCTCCTCACCCACCACCACATTGTCTCCTTTCTTCAGTTTTGACAGCGGAGTGCACAACGCAGACCTCCCTTTGGGATCGACCACGATCGTGCAGTCCATCTCGATATGTTCAACAGGGATCCATCTCCCCTGGAACTTGACTGAAGTCGGGTGATGGGTGGTGGAATAAAATCCCTTCGGGACGATGCGGTCCCCCTCGGCAGATGCAACGGTAATCTCTTCCTCCTCAAGAAGGTGTGCACCATAACGGTGAATCTCGGAGAGGATGGCCTGGAGCTGTGGTTCAGTATCAGCGTTCACTTTAAGGCGAGCATAGCTCGGGTCTGTCTTCCGCTTGCCTACTTCAAAGATGATAATCTCGAAATTACCCCCTTTGTCCATGATCCGATCAAAGACTTTTGTCATGATACCCGAGTCGATGATATGGCCCTCGAGCTCGACTTCACGGGAGACCTGCATAATAAGTATAATTCGGTGACACTTGCTTATATTATTTCTCCGGTATTCGGGCGAATCAGCCAAAATTGACTCATTCTTATTGATTTTCGGGAATGTTGCCCTTGGAAAGCAGACGAACCCGGTCCAGTTCATCGCGGGTATTGATGTTGAATACCAGGCTCTCCTCTCTCATGAGGATCTGGAGTTCTTCCTGGGGCCGATCCATCAGGTCCCCCCGGAGGATATTGATTCCGGCAGGACACGCGGAAATACCGCTGATGCAGCTCGTGTATGAAGGACGAGAGCCTGCTTTCAGGAATATTTCCTCAGGGATCCATACCGAGCAGGCCTCTTTTCCGGATTGATTATACCGTTCCTCGATCTCATGGATCGTTTTGGAGCGGAGGCAGGGGAGATCGGCGACACAAGTGAAAAAGGGATGCATCACTTCCAGATACGCAGCCGCTTCAGCAATATCTCCGATATAGCCCCCTCCTGATGCCACAAGATAGGGAATCGCACGGGCCCTGCACCAGTTGGAGGTGTAAGGTGTTTTATCTGTCAGGATAACGATGACCTCGTGGCCTTCAGTGTGGAATGCACCGATAACATAGTCGATCATCGGCCTTCCTTTTATGGTGACGAGTGGTTTTTCACCAAGATCGAGCCTTGTTCCACTTCCTCCGGCGAGTATCAGCGCATACATTCACCCATCGCCTCCAGGAGCCGGGCGTTCTCTTCCCGTGTCCTTACCGCTAGCCGTATGGAATCAGGGAGCCCGAATGAATGGCAATCCCTGACTAGAATGCCTTTCCTTGAGAGATCAGTACAGAGCGTTGCAACATCATACGGGAAAGTGAGGAGGAGAAAATTCGTATCTGAGGGATGTATGGTAAGAGGAAGATTGCGAAGGGCTGATATGAGCCATTCGCGTTCTGCCTGAATCCTGGATCGGCACAGTTCAAGCTGGTCAAATTTCTCAAATGCTCTGATCGCATACTCTTCTGCAACCGAATTGACGCTCCAGGGAGGGCGGATGGTCTCTATCCGTGCTATCAGATCAGGGTCCCCAAATCCGTATCCAAACCGGATCCCGGGGACTGAAAAACACTTGGTGAGCGAACGGCAGATAAATAATGCAGAGTCCCTGACATCAGCAACACTCTGGGAGATATCGGACAGTTCGATAAATGCTTCATCAACAAAAAGAATCTCCATATCAAAGAGCAGATCCAGGACCGATCTTTTGTTCTGCAGTATTCCGGTCGGATTATTTGGATTGCAGAGAAATCCGGCATCCGCAGGTTGCCCGTCACCTGCGGGGGTAGCTCCCGCCAGGCGTGCAGACAGTTCATACTCGCCAAAGGTCGGATTCCTGATCCGTACCCGATCTCCCCGGGATAATGTCGCAAGGCAGAAGACCCTGATCAGTTCAATGGATCCGTTTCCAACCGCAATCTCGTCAACCGGCCGGTGAAACCTCTCTGCTATGATCTCTTTGAGGCGGAGATACCGGTCATCCGGGTAGCTGGAAAGAATATCACTGGTGAATTCAATGGGTATAGCAGGAGGCCAGGGATTGAGATTCGCGCTGAAATCGATGGCCTTTTCACCAATCTCCTGATAGAACTGTCTGACCCGTCCGCCGTGCACCACTTTTGATGGGAGCTCTCGGTTCACTTCAGATTTCCCTTCAGAAATGGGTGTACCGGGGTATTAAGGTATCCAGAAGGTATTTGAAAGGAAAAGAAAAAGTATATATACTATTGCTGTTTATTTAGGAAACATCTGATCTATGTCAGACTAGCGTTATCTCTCTGACAGACGATTGGCAGACAAATGTCTGACATTTGTCATACATGAGGAGAAGAACAATGCAACGAATCACGCTCAGGCTTCCCGACCATCAGATCGAGATGCTCCAGCATATGGTGGAAGCGGGGGAGTTTCCAACCATCTCTGAAGCAGTAAGGTATGCTGTCCGGCAACTGATTGAGAGGCAAGGGGGGCGTGTCCTCAAAGAGAGTGACCAGGTTTCATTCAAGGTTTAGGAGGGTCAGAAATGCAGAGTATCATCAATGAAGCGCTCAAAAACGCAGAAATTGAGAAGGAACAGAAAAGTCCACAGAATGTGGATGATGACTTCATCGGGCAGCCGCGGATCATGATCATCGGCTGCGGTGGAGCCGGGAACAACACAGTCAACCGTCTCCACCACATGGGAGTTGCCGGCGCGGAGACACTTGCCATCAACACCGACAAGCAGCACCTCGACATGATTCAGGCAGATAAAAGAGTCCTGATCGGCAAATCCCTGACACGGGGACTTGGTGCCGGGGGCTATCCCGATGTCGGGAAGCGTGCCGCAGAGATGGCACGCCCAACCCTTGAAGCACTCCTAGAGAATGCCGACCTTGTGTTCATCACAGCCGGAATGGGAGGAGGGACAGGGACAGGTGCAGCGCCGGTTGTTGCACAGATCGCAAAAGAGCAGGGCGCAATCGTGGTCGGGATGGTCAGTTACCCGTTCCAGGTCGAAAAAGCCAGGCTGATCCGCGCAGAAGAGGGCCTTGAGACCCTCGCTTCCAACTCCGATTCAGTCATCGTGCTCGACAATAACCGGCTGAAGAACTTTGTGCCAAACCTCCCGCTTGGCCAGGCATTCTCGGTTATGGACCAGCTGATTGGGGAGACTGTCAAGGGGATCTCCGAAACGATTACCGAGCCATCGCTCATCAACATCGATTACGCCGATGTTCGTGCGATCATGAGCAAGGGAGGAGTTGCAGTGATGCTGGTAGGAGAGAGCAAGCAGCAGAACAAGGCTGAGAGCGTTGTTCGGGAATGCCTGAGCAACCCGATGCTTGACGTTGACTACCGCGGAGCAACCGGAAGCCTGATCCACATCACCGGTGGAAGTGACCTGACCCTGCAGGATGCCGAAGAGATTGCTACCTCGCTTACCTATGAACTTGACCCGCACGCCGATGTCATCTGGGGTGCCCGTGTCAGGAACGATATGGAGGGCAAGGTACGCGTCATGGCAATCATGACAGGGGTCCAGAGTGGAAAGATTCTTGGAAACCGTGTCTCTTACAAGTCAATTCTTGAGGAGGATGCAAGGAAAAAGGAGGACCCGAAGGCCCCCCAGCTCCCCAGGAACCGCAAGGCACGGGACTTTACGAGCGGAGGTAACTTACTGGAATGGTTCTGATAAAAAACATACCACCTTGATTCACAACTGCCCGGCACATCTGCCACCTTGTGCCGGAATATACCACCATATTATATGCGGAATCGGGTCCTGTGAACCGATTGAATTTTTTACCGGTACAGGAAGAATGACCAAAACTGCCCCGACAATAACCATCCGGCACTTACGCCACCTTGTGCCGGAAGATGCCACCATCATACCCAAGCCAGATCAGGTCCCAGACCTGGTTGACTTGTTTTTCAAGAAAGCCCTGTGGGCCAACGTTCTTCCCTTAGAGCATAGGGACTTCAGGTAAACAGCACCATCTCAGGGTATATCAGTAATCCTACAATGGCTGCACTGGCTGTATTCTGAATGAACTCCTTGTGGATTTTTACCCTTTGCCCTTTTCATTCGGAAATTATTAAATCAGGGGATAACGTGTACTATATAGAAATCCTGAAGGATTATCCCCCGCAGAACCGTCTGCTGTGTGAAGGGTTATTCCGGAATAACAGTTCATGGAAAATCCGGACGAATTCCCTTCTGGTATCGGGAGTCGAACATGATGGACAGACAATTGAACAAAGGCTCGAGCAAAATCGCATTTGCGGTGCATGCTAGCGCCCCGGCACTCGGTCAATGCAAGGATTACTCTTTTACCGTACCTGGCACGAGTGCTGATGAGCATAAGGTATGCGCAGTTGACTGTATCCATATCCGGCAGACCGTTCTTTTCGGAGGATACTCACCCGGCAGTAGTCGAGGGAGGTAGGGCATGTTGAATGAACTGATCGAGAAACGAAAAAAGATTCTTGCCGAGTCTGAACAGCACAAAAACCGCAGAAATGAGCTCAATGCGAATGCCAGCAAATTCGCCCGCGAACGAAACACCCTGAACAACCAGACCCGCGAGTATGTTGAGGAGGCGCAGAAGAACAAAGAACTTCGCGACAAATTCAACAATGAGGTCCAGTCCTTAAAGGACCAGCGGAACGTGATCAATGAACAGGCCAATACCCTGTTTGAAGAGATCGAGGGGTTTAAAAAAGACCACGGCGGGATGAAGAACCGGGGGTTGAAAGAGCTCCAGAAGCAGATTGAACACCTTGAATTCCGGCAGCAGACCGAGGTCATCAGCACCGATAAGGAGCGCGAGCTGATCGAGAAGATCAAGCAGATGAAAGAGACGATGCGTGAGCAGGAGGCCGAACTTGAACAGAACAAGGAAGTCAAGGTAAAAGTCACGACTGCACGCGAGCTCCGCCGCCAGGCCTCTGATATGCATGCAAAGGTGACTGAGATGGCAGAACTTGCCCAGAAACACCATGACCTCATGGTCGAGTTCTATCGGAAAGCTGACAAGTCACGGGAGGACGCCGATGCATCACACCGCAATTTCGTCGAGGCACAGGAGGCAGCTGATGCTGAACACAAGTATTTCATCGCGTGCCAGAAGGAACTACGGGATTACGACAAGGTGATCTCTGGTCTTCGCAAGAAGACAAAGAAGGCCAAGGTCTCCAAAGAGCAGAAGGCGGTCCGGAAAGAGGCCGAACACCTCTTCAAGATGTTCAGGGCTGGGGAGAAACTCACGACCGACGATATTCTCCTCCTCCAGCGCTCAAAACTTATTTAACTTCATTTTTTCCCC
>JAJRBU010000094.1 GCA_028679315.1 Methanoregulaceae archaeon | reverse complement strand
ATCCTCTGCTTTATGGAAGATTGCCGTTTCATCAGGCATCTCCTCAAGCAGCTGTGAAACGACATGGGGTGGCAACCGGTGGATGAGCATCGTGCACTGTCTCACCGTATCGGTAGCTTCCCTGCCCCTTTTTCTCATCTCCTCCTCTTTCATTATCACCTTTATCACGTTTTCCGTGTTCTCTGCCGCCGCCACAGCACGGAATACTCTGCCTTTCCATTCGGGTGCAGTATAGATGGTGATGGCGGAAGGGGTCATCTGAATGATCTTTACAATTGACTCAATGTCCTCAACAGTCCGAAGAAGCAAATTCTCAGCAAGTTCCAGTCTTTTGTCCACTGCTGTCTGATCTGAGACAGGCCATGCCGAGAATGAAACCAGATTCTCGTTGCCAAGTTTCTTCCACAAATATTCACAGGAGAATGGTATTACCGGTGCGAGAAGCCGTACCCAGACAGAGCAGAATTCCGCAAGGTATCTGCTTCCAGCAGACCCTTCAGGGAGTCTTTTACGATACCATCTGAGGTCGGACTCTATTCCGTAAAATGCTTCCTGGAGTGCCTGCCGGGTCTGGAATCGCTCCAGTGCTTCGGTCATACGCGTGATATGACCCTGAAGCCTGCTTGCCAGCCATCGGTCAAGTTCATCAGGTGTTCCCGTTGCAGTATGGGATTCTTCCACCGTGCTCATGAATCGTTCGATCTGACGCCGAGTGGAAGTGACAAGCTCATTTCTCCAGTCAAAATCCTGCCATGGCTCTGCACTCCCGACTAGGAACATCCGGATGGTATCAGCACCGAATTCATGGAGAGCATCTTCGAGGAGAAAGACATTTCCCTTCGAGGAAGACATCTTTGCCCCGTTCAGGAGCCCCATGCCGAAAACCACCATCCCTTGCGGGAGAAGTGGCTTTGGAAAGATTGCGACATGGTGAAAAAGCTGAAATGTCAGATGATTTGAGATGAGATCCTTTGCGGAGAACCTGAAATCGTAAGGATACCAGAATAAAAATTCCTTCCGCATGGCATCCAGTTTTTCACGCTCCGGGAGTGTGGGGGTCTCTCGTCCGAGAAATATGTAATCGAAGACATCAGGAGTAAGAACGTCAGGGGAAAATGCCTTCAGGTGGTGCGCGATGGTATAATATGCCATGTAGACGGTGGAATCAGAGAGTGGCTCGATCAACCATGCAGGATCCCAAGGGAGACGTGTACCAAGCCCGACTTTCCGGGTACATGCCCAGTCCTTGAGCCAGTCCACGGTCCTCTCAAACTCAGCTCGTACTTCAGGAGGAACAAGTGACATCTGTTCAAGGAGGGCTGAAACCTGAGATTTCCAGGCCGCATCACTGTACTGGAGAAACCACTGATCATGGAGGATTTTGACAAGTACCTGCCCACCACACCTGCACACCACGGAACGAGTGTCAAACTCATACATTGGGATGGATCCATACTGCTCGACCATCCGGGCAGCAACAGAGTCCCGCGCCACTTTAACTGGCTCTCCCCCATACTGCTCATATAATCGGCCGGAACCAAACTCTGCACTATAAACCTCCTGGGTAAGAGTGTCCATCCTGGGATCGTCCTGGTTTGTTATCCCGGCCCTATCAACTGCATCCTTTGCAGGGAGTGTTCCATAGCCCGGGACCATAATGAGCGGAACCGGAGTAATGCCGGTATATCTTCCGTCGAACTGTAAGTCGCGGAGAGCGATATAATCAAACGGAGCATGAGCTGGGACACTCATCACGATTCCGCTTGCCATATCGGGGTCCACGAACCGGGCGGGAAGGATCGGGATTTCACCACAGAGCGGGTGCGATACGACCTGATCAATCAATGATGTACCCTCAATCTCATCGCAAATTTCGACAGTATGGTCCTGCAGTGAGATCTTTAAGGCGGCTTCCCTGCTGATAATCCAGGTCATCCCGTCGACCTTGGCCCTTACATAGGTCACATCGGGATTGATCCACAGGTTGGTTACTCCGTAGATTGTCTCAGGCCTGAGGGTGGCAGTAGGTATCAGGAGGTCCTTCCAATGGAACATGACCAGGGTGAATTTCAGGATCTCTGCTTTATCCCCTTCGAGGAGGTCGTGGTCTCCCACCGGATTATCACACTGGGGGCAATATCTGACCGGGTGGGCTCCCTTAACGACATGCCCTCCCTCTCCAAGGTGTTTCCACTGCCATTCAATGAATCTGCTGTACTGGGGGTCCACCGTGGTAAAACGCCTCCTCCAGTCTATCGAGATGCCGCATTCACTCATGACTCGCTGGTATTCATCAGAAAAATGCCTGACGATTGCTAGAGGGTCGGTAAATGCTTCAAGCACCTCTGGTGGAACTTTATAGAGATCCCGGTAAAGGGATATCGCTTTCGGATCTCCTCGTGCGATGCGCTTGGAAATTCCAATCACCGGAGCTCCGGTCACGTGGAATGCCATAGGATAAAGTACGGTCCTTCCCCGCATCCGCCAGAAACGGGCGATGACATCGGGAGCGATGTAGGTTCTTCCATGCCCTACATGCATCGCGCCACTGGGATAGGGGTATGCCACGTTCAGATAAAATTTCTCTCCAATGGTGGGATCGGATTCAAAAGCGTGTTCCCATAAAGAGAGAGCATCACGTTCAATCTGCCGCATATCGGGTTCGCTCACGCATTCACCTTCTTTGAAATATCATCACAGTATACCGAAGAATATAGAAAAATTGGTTATACCGGTCGTAACCGGATGGTATCTCCTTCATTATATCGCTTGATCATTTCCTGTGCGATACTCGAATTCTTTGCAAGATGGATCTCACCGGTATCATTTACTGTCGCAGTGAAGAGATATTCTTTTCCGGCAAAGACATCGACAATCTTCCCCGCCTGATCAGGACAGATGATGGCAAGTTGTTTCTTGTCCATGCGAATCTTCACCCCTCCTCCCAGCTGGAGTTCCTCCTCAGCCTGTGGAGCTGAAGGTTGTTTTTCGAGTTCGCTTTTTGGGCGGATATCTATACCAATCCCTACCTTGTTCACTATCCCGGCAATGTTCTTTCCACCTTTGCCGATGGCGGCAGGGACATCCTTATCATCGATGTATACGACTGCTTTGGTATCAGAAAGCATGTGGACATCCACAAATCCATCGGTATAGCGTCCAATCTCCCTTTGTATATCCCGCTCGCTGATCTTCCATGCAGAGGTTTCAACCGGTTCCTTCTGGATAACAGGTGGTTTTAAGGGAGTGGCAGCAGTAAGCGGCCGCATGACAGGCATAACAATGGTCTCGGAATCATATTTGAAGATCTCGAAAAGCAGTTCTCCTGTCTCGTAATCAGATACCATCGTCACGGGTCGAAGGTTGATATCACTGGACATCCCTTCAGGCACCTTGATGGTGAATCCCACGTCGTATACATTGGTTATCTCTCCTTTGTCGACAAAGATAATCGTATTTACGATCTGGGGAAGGACACCAAAGTCAATTCTGTCTGAGAAACGCTGGAGGGCATCATGAGTACGGGTCGCGTGAAGAACACCAACCATACCTATCCCAGCAAGCCGCATATCGGCAAACACCCGGAAATCCTCGTTCTTCCGAAGCTCATCGAATATCACGAAGTCAGGCCGTACTAGGAGAAGGACATCTGCCGTATTCTCCATGCTGCCTTCAAGGCTCGTATATTGGGTGATATGATCGGGAACCTGGAGTTCACGTGGTGCTTCCATGGTTTTTACGATGAAACCATGTTCGGCTAGGTAGGTAGCAATACTCTGTGCAAGGGTTGTCTTCCCCGCACCGGGTGGTCCGGCTATCAGCAGCCCTCTCTTGTCTCCCATGATCCTGTTTTTGATGACCTCAGCCTTATTGAAACTCTCAAGATGCACATCGGCGATAGGCCGGACTGCTGTAATCTCCATCCCATCGGAAAATGGCCTTCGGGCAATCGCTATTCTCATAGATCCTATCTGCACTACCGTGACACCCCGTTTTTCGATTTCTATGAATCCATCGGGATGGCGTTTGGCACGCTCAAGTATCTCCTGTGCAATATTTCTCAATTCAAAATCGGTAATGGGCTGTTCACGAATCTTCACAAGGCGCATCTCTTTTACCGATCCTTTCCGTGCCATGGGGGGCACTCTCTCCTTTAGATAGACGGAAATGGTGTGTTCATCAAAGAACTGATCTATCACAAGGGGGGCAAATCCCTCAATCTGGGGACGCAAATAGAGAACATCGAGTCCTTTGGCCTTTGCCACCTCAGCCTGTACGATATCACTTGTTATGAACTTGGCATCGTGTTCTATAGCGGCGCTCCGTATGAGTGCATCAATCTCCCCTCCGCTGGCGAGCTTTACCTGTTCGAGAGAAGGCCTTACTCCAGTAAAGATAATCTGGATTAGGCCCTCCTCGGCCATCTTACAGAGGGCTTGGAGTTCGGTGAGACCGGAAAAGCCAATCTCCCTCCCCTGGTTGGCCTGTGCCTCAAGTTCAGCCACTACTGCTTCGGGTATGATTATTGATGCATCTTTATATTCGCCGGTTTTTATCATTGAGGTGATACGGCCATCGATAACGACGCTGGTATCAGGTACTAATTTCAAAAGCTCTCACCTATTCTTTGTTGTTTTATCCTATTTTTCCGATTGCTATACACTATTTTCTGGATATCTATACCATTTTTCTTGATAGATCCAGCGAGTATTTTATTACCATTCTAGAGTTATTATTTTTCCCTGTTGGTTCGTTCCATATGTTTTAAAGGTAGTATGATATGGACTTGGGAAAGACGAAAAACCATTATGAACGGTAACATCAACTTTTAAACCAGGAATATCTGCCCCGGCTGGTTAGTAAAGTGAGGATTTTCTCCAGACCTTCAATTTTTAATTTTCGTAAAAAATTTGTAGAAAGTTTTCTTTATGCAGCAAACTGATTTTAATGCCAATAAAAGTGTTCTTTAAAGATCGGGAGACCAGTTTTGGAGATAAACAGGAAAAGGAAGAGCTGAAAGTAACATCAGATGGTAATCCTTTTCCAAAATCATTCACCTACCTTATTACCATAGACCTCGGAAGGATCAAAAATCAATTCAGAGATAATCTCGTTATCCAGGGTCCTGTAAAAGCAGGTCAGGTACCCGGTATGGCATGCAGCACCGGTCTGTTCCACAAGGTAAAGGAGACAGTCCTCGTCGCAATCAACCAGGATCTGCCTGACCTTTTGCACATGGCCGCTCTCCTCGCCTTTTTTCCAGATTTTTCTTCTGCTCCGGCTGAAATAATGGGCAAAACCTGTTTCCCTGGTAAGGGAAACCGCCTCTTCATTTGCATACGCCACCATCAGCACTTCAAGGGACATAATATCCTGTACTACTACCGGAATCAGGCCATCGGTATAATGTAAAGCAAGCATATGTTAAACTCCATTTACAACTTTTAACAGACCAAAGAAGATATCTCCAAAAAGGAGCGCAGTGACAAAACCTGCAGTAATCGGGATTATAAAGGGTACCCCGTATGCTATCCATACCCGCCCGGCTTTTTCCATAAGTTCACGCTCTTTCCGGTACTTTTCTGGATTGCGGCGAAGATCAAGGGTATAGATCCGCCCCTTCCCGGTAACCATTCCCCGGATTGCTTCGCCAATACCGATAAAACGACGTATTAACACTCCGTTATCTTCTCCAAACTCTTCCATTACATAGCCATTGCTTTCCGATATCTGTGTTCCTTCAACCGGATAGGCGATGAAAAGATATGGAAATGGTGCATTATTCCCTTTCTTTATATTATAGAAGTATATTGCAACTGGAGTAAAGAGGTTGAGGAGAACAGCATTGATGAGAACACTGAAAGGGAAGAAGGCATGGGGAGGCACCCCGAAGATCGGTATAAGGGGGAATGCCGGGATGCAGAGTGATAGAAAGATCAATGCCCATGCATCAGCACCGCCGAAAAGATTAAAATAAGCGAATAAGTAGAAAACAAGTGAGAATACGATTGCCATTGCAGCCAGATACATCGCAATGGTAAATTCATCACCGATAACGAGAAAACCATAAAAAAAAGCGGAAAAAGGAATGCTTACCGCGAGCATCGGATACCATGTCCGGAAAGGCACTCTCCGCTTCCGGATATCAAGCAGTGAGGCGTAACAGAGTGTTACGGTGAATGCCATGGCAGGAATTATAAGCAGGGATATCAATGGTCTCCATTAGACAATCTCCGTTATTGTTAATATGTCTCGCCTTCCTTTTTTAGAGAAGGAGAAGAAATAATACAAACCGTAACCATCAGCATATGAGACAGGATTATGGAGAATCACGGTTCATTGGGGAGAGGCAGTGTCGGGCACTGCTGAAATCATCGAAACTCTGATCCGGGAGGTTGAACCGGAAGGAGTTTTTCAGTACTCTGATCTTTTACCGGCAGCTTGTGATACGCACTTTAACGGTATTGCGATCAGTTATGGCACCCGGAAAAAAATTTATATTCTTTTCTTGGAGGGAAATCCGGAAGGTGCTGTACTGGCAGACAGCAAAGGGGAACTCTATGGCGATAAGGCGATTTATCTCATAGAACGGAGTGACCGGTTTACTCTCTGTCGTCTGAACCCAGACTTAATCGAAAGAGTTATTTTATCTTGCAGGATTTACGATAAAAGTCATTTTACATGCCAACATTCGTTTGTACCTGCTGAATTCGGGAAAAAATATGAGGGGGTGGGAAGGGCAATTATTGCTTTGAAAAAAGATGGAGTTTCCTTACCGGGTTTTCCTATCCGGATCCGAAAAGACGGCCAGATTGTTGCCAATGATATTTCTGATATTAACGGGTTGGTTTCCTTTCGTCTTCTTTATGGAAAATATGAAGTTCTTATCGTCCGGTCGGAGAATAATATCGATGTATTCGAATTTTCGTTTATTCCTGAGCTCCAGGGGCGCCAGTTGGAGCTCGAGATACCTTAAAAAGATACTCCTCCTGCCCATGTACGTGTTATTGTAGTGATAGAAGAGACTCTTTTCCTGCAATTTTCCTCACTTTTGCGATTGCTGCACCTGGAAGGAGGTATCCCCATGAAGCCAGATGGAATCGTTCATTTTACCTTTGATAAGCAAATATTTTCTGATACATTCCTCTTGAATCTTGACGCTGAATATTCACCAACATAATATAAGTAAGGTAAATTAGTTATTATTATCCGTTCTCCTGCATTTTAGCCAGACAAATGAGCCCCGATTCCTGATTCGGACCTGTATTATTTAAATAGGTTCAATCCGAGATCAGATCCATGGACAGGAAAAAGATCAGCAAAGAAGATTTCGAGTCAATAATCGCCAACAAAAAAACTATCCAAGGCTACATGGAAACAGATCCCCTAATGGGGGAGACATTTTGTTTTAACGTCC